>JANLFZ010000091.1:2724-9325 GCA_024653385.1 Thermoguttaceae bacterium
GGAGCGTCGAGGGCGTCGTGCTGCCGCAGTACGGTTTTCTGGCCCGCGTGCCGACCGACAAGGGGCCGGTCGAAGCCATGATCGCCCGCCGCGGTGAGACGATCGTCGAGCTGGCCCGCTCGCCGGACCAGCTCTACGTGAACGGCCGCGAGGTCGTGGCCGAGACCCTGCCGATCCGCGTGGCGGTCGAGAGGGTGCGGCACACGGGTGGGCGAGGGTTGGAGATTGCGCTGCGGTGGCAGGCCGACGTGCCGATTCCGGCGGGCTGGGTGCCGTTCGTCCACTTCTGCGATGAGGAGGGCGAGATCGTCTTCCAGGCTGGCCACCGGCCCGCACGCTTCGACACCGAGCAGAAAGGCGCGTTTTCGGGCGTCGCGGTGACGAGCATCCCCGAGGGACTCGCCCCCGGGCAAGTCTACGAACTTCGCGTGGGAATCTACCATCCGAAGACCGGCGTCCGGCTGCCGCTTTCCGGCCCGGACGACGGCGGGCGGAGAATCCGCCTGGGCAAGATTCGTTTGGAAGGCCAAGGCAAGGACCTGACCGGAGTCGCCTGGACGCCCCACCAGCCCGAGCCCGATCCCGTGCTCGCGCGGCAGAACCCCGAGGGCAAACCGATCGACTTCGGCGCGACGGTGGCGGCGGGTGGGTTTCGGCTGACGGTCGAGGGGCAGCGGCTGGTGGTCACGCCGCTGCCCGAGGCGAGCAAGCCGAGCGAGATCCGCATTCGGCAGGCGCAGTTGCCTTGGCGTCTGCCCGAACTTGCCCAGGTCGAGACATTGGCCGAAGACGGGCGCGTGTTGGGGCGCCAGGCGTTGCGCCGCGACCGAGACGTGGTAATCGTCACCGCGTCGCCCGAGGCGTTCGCGTATCGCCTGGGTCCGTGACGGCGCGGACGGCTTTGGACGCCCGAAGGGGATAGTGCCATTTTCGCGCTCCTTGGCCGCGAAAATCGGGGCAGTCCCCGTGAACGGTTACGTCCTATCGCGGGCGATAGACGTCGGTCGCCGTGCCCAGGAAGACCTCGGCCGCGGCCCCGAGCGTCTCGCCGAGCGTGGGATGCGGGTGGATCGACAGGGCGAGGTCCTCGACCGAGGCCCCCATTTCGATCGCGACGACCGCCTCGCCGATCAGATCGCCGGCGCCGGCGCCGACGATCCCGCAGCCGATCACGCGGCGCGTCGTGGGGTCGACGACCCACTTGGTGAGTCCTTCGGTGCGACCGACGGCCTGGGCGCGTCCGCTGGCTCCCCAAGGGAAGACCGCCGTCTCGATGGCTCGACCTGCTTGCCGGGCCTCGGTTTCGGTCACCCCGGCCCATGCGACCTCGGGATCGGTGAACACGACGGCGGGGATCGCCCGGGGCGCGAACGTTGCCGGGTGCCCGGCCAGCACCTCGGCCGCGACTTTGCCTTCGTGGGCGGCTTTGTGGGCCAGCATGGGCTCGCCCGCCACGTCGCCGATGGCGAGGATATGCGGGTCGTCGACCACCACGAAGCCCTTGGCGTCGACTTCGACCTTGGTCTTTTCCAGCCCGAGACCGGCGCTATTGGGCCGGCGCCCCACGGAGACGAGCACCCGGCTGAACCGCTGGGTCTTCTTGTCGACATCGCCCTCGAAGGTCACCTCGATCGCGTCGTGCTTCTCGGCCAGGGAGGCGACCTTGGCGCTGAGGTAGATCGCCTCGAAGTCCTTTTCCAGGCGTCGGGAAAGCGGCTTGACCAAGTCGCGGTCGGCCCCGGGCAAGAGGCCATCGAGCATCTCGACCACGGTCACCCGGCTGCCCAAGGCCGCGTAGACGGTGCCCATCTCCAGACCGATGTAGCCGCCGCCGACCACCAAGAGCGACTCGGGCACGTCGGGAAGCTCGAGCGCGCCGTCGGAGTTCATCACGCGCGGCGTCGGGAGGCTGAGGGCCGGAATCTTGGCCGGGCTGGACCCGGTGGCGAGGATGCAGTGCGCAAAGCGCAGTCGCGTGTCGGGCACGGGATCGCCCACCGGCTCGAGGCGGAGCGTCTGGGAATCCTCGAACGCCGCCCGCGCGCGGATCACGCGGACCTTCCGCTTCTTGGCCAATTGCGCGAGGCCCCCGCTGAGCGTGGCGATGACTTTTTCCTTGCGGGCGCGCAGGGCGTCGAGGTCGATGCGGGGCGCGGCGAACGTGACGCCCCAGTCGGCCAGGTGCTTCGTCTCGTGCAGGGCCTTGGCCACGTGGAGCAGGGCCTTCGACGGGATGCACCCACGCAACAGGCACACGCCGCCCAGGCGAGGCTCTTGATCGACGATCGTGGTCTCAAGGCCCAGGTCGGCGGCCATGAACGCGGCGGCATATCCGCCGGGCCCGCCGCCCAGAACGACAAGTTGGGTGTCCATCGGTTGTCCTGAGATTCCAGCAGGTTACTTGGTCGGGCGCTCGACCGCGGCGGCGGTCCATTCCGGGAAAAAAGTGGTGACAGTCGGTGTGGCCACAGTTGGTGCGGGGAACCGGGCAATACGGCGGTTTGGGCCTCCAACGAACGATTATACCTCAAACGGTAAACCGCCACCGCCGGGTTACCCTGCCAACAAGAGCTTCCCCGGCGTCTGCAAGAAGCCGATCACCTCGTTGAGGAACCGTGCCGCCGCGGCGCCGTCGACCAGCCGGTGGTCGTACGAGAGGCTCAAGGGAAGCAGGTACCGGGGCTCGATCCGGCCTTCGCGCACCACGGGGAGCCAGCGGGACCGACCCACCAAGAGGATGGCGACCTCGGGAACATTGATGATCGGCGTGCTGTACGTGCCGCCCACCGCGCCCATGTTGCTGATGGTGAACGTGCCGCCTCGGGTTTCTTCCAGCGAGAACTTCGCGGCGCGGGCCCGCTCGGCCAGCGAGGCCAGGGCTTGGGCCAACTGGCCGATCGACATGCCGTCGGCGTGGCGCACCACCGGCACCACCAGGCCGCGTGGCGTATCCACGGCAATGCCGAGGTTCACGTACTGCTTGTAGACGATCTGCTGTTGCGATTCGTCCAGGCTGGCGTTGAGCAGCGGATGGCGGCGCAGCGAAAGCGCCACCGCCTTCATCAAGAAGGGCATCAGGGTGATCTTGAGGTCCGGGCCGAAAAAGCCCGGCGGCACGCTCTTGCGGATCTGCTCCAAGTCGGTGATGTCGGCGTCGTCGAAGTTCGTCACGTGGGGCACGGTGCTGGCCGACCGAGCCATTTGCGCGGCGATCGCCCGGCGGATCTGCGACATCTTCTCCCGGCGGATGTCGCCCCAGGCATCGCGATCCGGCTCGCCGGGTGGGACGACGGGCTCGAACAGCGCCGGCGCGGGATGAACCGCTGCGGGTACGGGCGCCACGGCGGCCACGGGCGCGGGCGCGGCTGCCGACCGCACGTCCTCGGGGGTAATCCGGCCGCGCGCCCCGGTGCCCTCGACCCGCGACAAGTCGACCCCCAACTCCCGGGCCAGGCGCCGGGCCGCTGGTCCTGCGGGAAGCACCTCGCCGGGGGCGTGCGCAAGCGCGGCCGGCCGCGCCGTGCCCGGCGGCGCCGTGGCGGGCTGGGAGACCGCCGTTGCCGGTCTTGCCTCGGGTGCCGACGCCGCCGGAACCTGCCCGGGCTCCTCCCCGGCCGCTCCCTCCGCCTCGATCGTCACCAGCGTCTGGCCGACCCGAACCGTGTCTCCCTTCTTCACGTGAATCTTGGCGACGGTGCCGGCGTGCGGGCAGGGGATCTCGACGATCGCCTTCTCGGTTTCCAGCTCGACCACCCCTTGGTTCGCCTCGATGCGCTGGCCCTCGTGGACCAGGATGTTGACGATGTCGCCGCTGGCGATGTTCTCGCCGAGTTCCGGAAGCGTGAAGTCGATGGGCATGGCGTGGCGGTAGTCCGTCGTGCGTGGTCAGAACGTGGCCGGGTTCGGCTTGTCGGGATCGAGGCCAAGTTGCCGGATGGCCGCGGGAAGCTTGGACGGCGGGTACTTGCCCTGGCGCGCCAGTTCCGACAGCGCGGCCAGCGCGATGTTCTCGGCGTCGACCTCGAAGAAACGCCGCAGGCGCTGGCGGTCTTCGCTGCGGCCGAACCCGTCGGTCCCGAGAACCGTGTAGGGGCCCCCGACCCAGGGTGCCACCGACATGGCCACGGCGGCGACGTAGTCGGAAGCCGCGACGACCGGGCTGGCCTGGCCGTCGAAGACCTGTTCCAGGTAACTTGTCCGCGGTGGCTCGCCGGGGTGCAGGCGGTTCCAACGCTGGCACTGGCGCCCGTCGGCGTATAGCGCCTTGTAGCTGGTCACGCTGTAGACCCGGCTGGAGACGCCGAACTTCGATTCCAAGAGGTCCTGGGCGCGGAGGGCCTCGCGCAGGATGGCCCCGCTACCCAACAGCCGCACCGTCGGGTTCTTCGGCCCCAGGTCGCGCTCGGAGAGCAGATAGATGCCGCGGCAGATCCCCTCGCTGACGTGGCGCGCGTCGCGCATGGGAAGGATCGGCATCTCGTAGTTCTCGTTCAAGAGCGTGATGTAGTAGAAGATGTCTTCCTCCTCGAAGTACATCCGCCGGATGCCGTCGAGCACGATGGTGGCCATCTCGTAGGCGAAGCACGGGTCGTAGGCCTGGCAGGTGGGGTAGGCCATCGCGTAGAGGTGGCTGTTGCCATCCTGGTGCTGGAGCCCTTCGCCGGCCAGCGTCGTCCGGCCGGCCGTGCCTCCCAAGAGAAACCCGCGGCACCGCATGTCGCCGGCGGCCCAGATCAGGTCGCCAATCCGCTGGAAGCCGAACATCGAATAGTAGATGAAGAAGGGGATCATGTTCACGCCGTGGCTCGAATGGGCCGTGGCCGCGGCGATGAACGACGACATTGAGCCGGCCTCGGTGATGCCCTCCTCGAGGATCTGTCCGTCCCGCGCCTCGCGGTAGTACAGCACCGTGTCCGAGTCGACCGGGTCGTACAACTGGCCGACGTGCGAGTAGATGCCGAACTGGCGGAAGAGGGCCTCCATGCCGAAGGTGCGGGCTTCGTCGGGGACGATCGGCACGATGTAGCGGCCGAGGTTCCGGTCGCGCATCAGCCGGGCCAGCAGGCGCACGAAGGCCATCGTGGTCGAGACCTCGCGTCCCTCGCTTCCGGCGAAGAACTCGGCGTAGTCTTCCCACTTGGGCGGCTTGAGTTTCATCATCCCCGAGCGCCGGCTGGGCACGAAGCCGCCCAACGCGCGGCGCCGCGCGTGGAGATAGCGCATTTCGGGGCTGTCGTCGGGGGGTTTGTAGAAGGGGGCGTCGGCCACCTGCTCTTCGGGGATGGGGATATCGAACCGGCGCCGGAACTCGCGCAGCTCGTCCTCGTTGAGTTTCTTTTGCTGGTGGGTGATATTGCGCCCCTCGCCCGCTTCGCCCAATCCATACCCCTTGACCGTCTTGGCCAGAATCACCGTGGGCGAACCGCGGTGCTCGACCGCCGCCTTGTAGGCCGCGTAGACCTTGACGGGGTCGTGGCCGCCACGGCGCATGCGCCGGATCTGCTCGTCGGTCAGTCCCGCCGCCAGTTCGAGGAGCTTGGGATGGGTTCCGAAGAAGTGTTCCCGGGTATAGCTGCCCGGCATCACGGTGTACTTCTGCTCCTGGCCGTCGACGATCTCGTTGCACCGCTGCACCAGAAGCCCCTCGGTGTCGTTGGCGAACAGCGGGTCCCAATCGGAACCCCAGATCACCTTAATCACGTTCCAGCCCGCCCCGCGAAACGCGCCTTCCAACTCCTGAATGATCTTCCCGTTGCCGCGGACCGGGCCGTCCAGGCGCTGGAGATTGCAGTTGACCACGAAGATCAAGTTGTCGAGCTTCTCGCGGCCGGCCAGCGTGATTGCCCCGAGCGTTTCGGGCTCGTCGCACTCGCCGTCGCCGACGAAGCACCACACCTTCGATTCGTTGGCATCGGGCCGGATTCCGCGGTCGGCCAGATACTGGTTGAACCGGGCCTGATAGATGGCCATCAGCGGCCCGAGGCCCATCGAGACCGTGGGGAATTCCCAGAAGTCGGGCATGAGCCACGGATGGGGATACGACGAGAGACCGCCGCCGGGGGCCAACTCGCGTCGGAAGTTGACCAGTTGCTCTTCCGAAAGGCGTCCGAGCAGGAAGGCGCGGGCGTAGACGCCGGGCGACGAATGCCCCTGGAAATACACCTGGTCGGCCGGCCGGCTGCCTTGCTTGCCGCGAAAGAAGTGGTTGAAGCCGACCTCGTAGAGCGTGGCGATCGAGGCGTAGCTCGAGATGTGCCCGCCGATGCCCGGGCTCTCGCGGTTGGCCCGCACCACCATCGCCATCGCGTTCCAGCGGATGATGCTCTTGATGCGACGTTCGAGTTCGCGGTCGCCCGGGTAGGGGGGCTCTTGCTCCGGCGGGATCGTGTTCACGTAGGGCGTGGTGGCCGACGAGGCGATCGGCACGCCCCGAGTGAACGCCCGCTCCTTGAGCCGATCCAACAGGAAGGCCGCGCGCTGGGGTCCCGCGCTCTGGATGACGTACTCGATCGAGTCGAGCCATTCGCGGGTTTCTTGGGGGTCGGCGTCCTGGGCCAGATGCGCGAGCACCCCTTGGCGTGGGGTCGGCTCTCTGGTTTCC
>JANLFZ010000091.1:9335-10343 GCA_024653385.1 Thermoguttaceae bacterium
CGCTCATCGCGGCAACCCCTTGAGATGTCCACAACTGAGAATGCACCATCCTAGGGCGGTGGGCGATTGGTGTCAAAGCGCGGTTTCAACCGGCCGGGCCGATCACCCGCTCGACGCCCGCAACCGATCCCCCCTCGCCTGTGATCTGCACGCGCACCGGGCCGGACTTATTGGCGACGGCCTCGCGGAACTGCCGGGGCGTGCGGACCGCGGCGCGCTCGACATGGCTGATGAACATCCCGGGGCGAATGCCGGCCTCCCACGTCGGCGTGCCCTTTTCGACGTCGATCACGGCCACCGCGTCGGGAATCGCGGCGGGAACCACGCCCGGGTGGGCCGGGTCTTCGGCCGCGCTGGCGAAATCGACACGCATCCCGCGCCAACCAGGCGCCGGCGAGGTGATGATCTTCCTGCCGCGCACGCGGTACTTCATCAGCTCGACTTCCACGTCGAGGGGTTGTTCGCGGCGGAGAACGCTCAAGCGGACTTTCGCCTCGGCGGGCAGACGCCCGACGTGAAGCACCAGGCCGTCGGCATCGTGGATGGGCACGCCGTTGACCCGCGTGACCAGATCGCCGGGCCGAATCCCTTGGCGATGGGCCGGCGATCCGGGCACCACGCGGAAGACCCGAATCCCTTGCCGGCCCGACGAGGTCTCTTCCGGCGTCAAGTTGCGCGGCTCGATGCCCAAAAAGCCGTACTCCACCTCGCGGCCCGACTTGAGCGTGTCCAGCACCCGCCGGAAGGTGGCGTCGACCGGAATGGCATAGCCGGCCGACTCCTCGAAACCGACGACGGCCGGGATCGCCGTGGTCAGTCCCACCATGTCGCCGTGCAGATTCACCAGCGGCCCGCCGCTGGTGCCGAGATTCAACTTGGCGTCGGTCTGAATCAGGGTGCCAAAGTGGTGGAGGGTCGTCTTGCCGGTCGGGTCGGCCTCATCGAAAACGACGGGCGCCTTGCGAGCGAGGTTCGCCACGATACCCAGGCTGGCGCTGACCTGGCCAT
>JANLFZ010000091.1:10353-10998 GCA_024653385.1 Thermoguttaceae bacterium
ATGGCGTACGGGTTGCCCAGCGCCACGACGAATTGCCCTCGCCGCAACCCGGAGGCGTCGCCCAGCGCGATCGGCGTGAACTCGGCCGCCATCGGCCGGGGAACCGACGACTCGTCGGGCGCCAACACGGCCAGATCGCTGCGCGGGTCGGCGCCGATGATTCGGGCCCGGAACACCTTGCGATCGTGCGTCGTGACGTAGTAGTCGCTGTCCTCGCCCAGAACGTGATAGACCGTCAACACCAGCCCGCGCGCGTCGACCAACGTGCCGGTCGCGAACTCGTGCGGCACGAAATCGGGGTCCGTGGGCTTCGGCGGGACGGCCGGGCCCCGTCCGAACGGGTTCGGCCGGAGTTCAGGCACCAGCCGCTCCCCGGGCGGCTCCCTTCGGACCCGGGCAATGGCCACCACCGACTTCTCAGCCTTGGCGATGGCACGGACCAGGGCGTCCTCGAGTACGGCAGCCCCCTCCGGGGCGGCGGCCGCCGGCGCCTGGCCCTCGGCCCCGGACGCCAGCCCCAGAATCATGAAGACGCAAACGATCGTTCGATACCCAGGAATCGGTCGGTCCATGGATCGCAATCGGTCTTCGCGCCTCGGATACTCGTGTGCAGGCACCGCCACTGATGATTATACCCGGTTCTTG
>JANLFZ010000091.1:11008-12450 GCA_024653385.1 Thermoguttaceae bacterium
CCTCCAGAAGCGAAAAACGCGACTTGCCGGCGGGTGGGGGAACAATTGACAAGCCCGGTACCCCGGTTCAAGATGCCGACTGTCGGCCCACTGCCGTGGGGTTCCGGCGGGCGCGACCGGAGCAAGAGCCCCGTGACCAAGCACGATTCAGCCAAGGGCCCGACCATGATGCGCAACGATCGTTCATCGAACTCCTGTTCGGCGGCCTGCCGAGCGGACCCCTTCAGTCGCCGCCATTTCCTGAAAGGCGCCGGCACGATGCTCGCAGCCGCTCAACTCGACACGATGGGGTTGGCATCGTCGCCCTTGGCCGGAGAGCCGCCGGCCGAAGGCAAGCCGCGCGTCGCCGTGGTGTACTTCCGCAAGGAGAAAGGCGGCGGATGCGTCTGGCCCCCTTCGACGACCGAGGAGCTAGCCGCCACCCAGCAAGGGCTCAACAAGATCATGCAGGAAGCGGCCACGAAATACGGCGTCGAGCTGTCCATCCTGACGCACCGCGTGACCGACGTGGCCTCGGCCCTCGAGCAGGTCGCCAAGACAAGACCCGACGGCCTGATCGTCGTGGCCATGGACTTCGATCTCGGGCCGATGATCGAATTCTGCCGGAAGCGCGGGCAGTTGCCGGCCATCGTGTACGGCAACGTCGTCCAAATGGGGCGAAACTTCGAGCCCCTCCGCGGCCTTTCCCGGACCTTGCTCGCCCACACCGACGATGTGAACTGGCTCGAGACCGCCGTGCGAATGCACCGTGCGCTGTGGGACGTGGAGCACCTGAAGCTGCTCGACTGCCCTTGCCCGGGATACTACGAGGAGTACAAGAAGCTGGAGGCGGGGAGCGAACTCAAGGCGATCGCCGATTTCTTTGTCAAGAACGCCGCTTGGATCGAACCGGCCTGCGCGGACCTGGTGCTCGATTCGGCCAAGCACTACCTCGTGTTGCGGCGCCTGATGCGCGAGCGGGGCTGCAACGGCGTGACGGTCGAAGGCCCCCTGTGCGTCGGAGCCGGCACCGGCGGCAACCTGCCCGCCTGCCTGGCCCTCTCGAAGCTCATGGACGAGGGCGTTCCGGCCGTGTGCCAGGGCTCCACGAGCCACTCGGCGGGCTACGTGCAGCGACTGGTCTTCTCGCTCGTCGGCCGGCCGGGATTCATGGGCAACATCACCTTCGATTCCGTGGAGAACCAGTTGGTGCTGTCGCATTGCACCAGCGCCCTGAGGCTGGAGGGGTTCGACCGGCCCTATCGCGCGCCGTACAAGCTGCGCAGCTTCCACGCCGACCGGGGCGTGAGTCTCCAGGTGAGTTGGCCGGAGGGAAAAGAGGTGACCATCGTCGATCGCCTCTCGCTCAAGAACAACCTGATCACGGTCGTGTCGGGCCGCATCGCGGCGGGCAACGACCGGATCCGGCAGCCGCCCTGCGGCGGGTGCCGGACGGTGGTGCG
>JANLFZ010000091.1:12460-13954 GCA_024653385.1 Thermoguttaceae bacterium
GCTTCGATCTCGACTGGCAAGGCGACATCATGGACTTGCACACCGGCGACGACCTGCACGCCTCGGCATTCCTCGGAAACTTCAAGAAGACGCTCTTGCTGTTCTGCAAGCTTGCCGGCCTGACCCCGACCGACATCACCGGCAAACCCTTGCAGTCGGCATAGGGCCGGCGCGAAGGGGACAGTCGCCTCAACGCGGCGCGGAAACGACGGTAAGCCACTCGATCGGGAATCGCGCCAGCACGATCGTCTCGTACGGGCTCTGCCGGCCCGCCTCGTACAGGCAGCCGATCGACCCGTCGGCCAACACGGCCAGACACGAGTAGGCGCTCGGGCCGGCATGGAGCGTCTTGGCCACCGGCCAGGTCTTGCCTTCGTCGCGGCTCAGACGCACCGTCATGTTCTCGCGCTTCGTCGGGCTGGCCGGGTTCGAGAAGAGCAGGACGCCTTGGCGCCCGTCGCCGGGCCACGCATAGCGCCGGAGGCTGGCCTGGCAGATCGGCTCGACCAAGGCCGGATCGGCCGTGACCGGGCCCCAGGTCGCCCCGCCGTCGTCGCTGAGGCTCACCCGGCGCGTCCGCTGCGAGCGGTCGTAGTTCCGCATGTTGAGCAAGAGCCGGCCGCCGGGCAGCTCGGCCACCTCGCACTCGTTCACCTGGTGCTGCGGCGTGCGCCCGCCTAGACGCCAGGTCCTGCCGTGGTCGTCGGAATAGATCACGTGCGAGTAGTATCGTTTGGTCTTGGCCTCGATGTGGTCGCAGGGGACGACAAGCCTTCCCTTGTGGGGGCCGTGCTGCATTTGGATCCCCGCCCCCGGCCCGGTGGCGTACCACGTCCAGTCGGGCCGTTTGGTCGAGGACGTGATCTCTTGGGGCTTGGACCAGGTCCGTCCGTCGTCGTCGCTGCGGCTCACCCAAACCGTGCGCGTGCCTTGCGATTTCTGGTCGATGATCTCGGGTTCGCGGTCGGCCCCGAGGTTGTGGGTGAGCAGGAGCCAGACGACGCCGGTGTCGCGGTCGACCACGGGGCAGGGGTTGCCGCAGGTATTCGGGCCGTCGTCCCAGACGATCTGCTGCGGCCCCCACGAGGCCCCCCCGTCGGTCGAGCGGCGCACGAGCAGGTCGATATCGCCCGTGTCGCCGCGCCCGTGCTTGCGCCCCTCGCAGAAGGCCAGCAGAGTGCCCTTCGTCGTGACGACGAGCGCGGGGATCCGGTAGGTGTGGTATCCCTCGGTTCCGCTGACAAATAGCGGCGCTTGCACTAGGCCGCGCCCCTCGGCGCGTGCCGCTTGGGCGGTCGCGGCCTGGTCCGCGCGGGCCGTCGCGACCGGGGCAAGCAGCAGGGTGCATCCGAAAAGCATCCGGAAGGCGTTTGGCATGGTCCGGTCTCCTTGGGGTCAAGGGTTCTGGTTCCGTCAGGCCGCCGCGGTGCCCAGCAGCCGGCGGTACAACTGGGCGTAGCGGGCGACCATCCGCTCGACGCTGAACTCGGCGAG
>JANLFZ010000091.1:13964-14861 GCA_024653385.1 Thermoguttaceae bacterium
CGCGCCACCGCGTCGTTGATCGTTGCCGATTCGGCGGGCCGGTCGGGCGTGGGCACCAGAAAGCCCGTCTCCCCGTCGACCACCAGGTCGCGCGTGCCGGGGATGTCGGTCGCCACGACCGGCACGCCCGCGGCCATCGCCTCCATGATCGCGTTCGACTGGCCCTCGAACGCGCTGGGCGACCAGAGGACATCGCAATGCGGCAAGATCTGATGGACGTCGTCGCGCTGCCCGAGAAAGTGAACCTTGTCGTGTACCTCGACCTGATCGCGGAACTGCTCGAGGCGATCGCGTTGCGGGCCGTCGCCCAGAATGACGAGGTGGAAATCGTACGGGAAGACCCGCATCAGGTCGGTGGCCCAGATCGCGTCGCGGACCCGTTTCTGGGGCCAGAGCCGGCCGACCAGCGCGGCAATGCGGGCGGTTTCAGGCAACCCCAGCGAGGCGAGCACTTCGCGGCGCGACGCCACCGGCGGCGCGGCCGGAGCAATGCCGTTGGGGATCACCTCGAACCGTTCCGCCGGCAGACCGCGCGACACGTAGAAATCGCGCACCCCGGGGCTGTTGCCCACCAGGCAGGCCGTGCGCCGGGCGAGCCAGCGGTCGATCGCCAGCTCGATGGGGCCCTTCCAGGGATCGACGCATCGTTCGCCCGCCACCAGGCACCGCACCCCCGCCAGGATCCCCGCGGCGCGCCCATACGCATTGGCCGCGAAAATCCACGTGTGCACGAGGTCCGGACCGAGCCGCGCGACGAATTGCCGCAGGCGCCAGAGGGCCACGGGATCGAACTTCCACGCCTTGCCGAGCACGGTGACGGGCACGCCGGCCGCCTGGAACTCGGGCAGCAGCGGCCCGCCGCGGGTCAGGGCACACACGTGGACCTCGAACTCGTCG
>JANLFZ010000091.1:14871-15668 GCA_024653385.1 Thermoguttaceae bacterium
CGTCGCGCGGAAGGTTCGCGGCCAACAGAAGCAGTTGCTTCTCGGCGCCCGAGCGGTCCAGCGTGGGTATGATCTCGAGAATGCGGTGCGGCATGGCGAGGACAGGTCCTTAGCCGGAGTCGATCAGACGCTCGAACAACCGCGCATACTCGGCGACCTGGCGTTCGAGCGCATAGCGCTCGATGGCCCGCTCGCGCGCGGCCTGGCCGAGGCGCCGGGCCAACGGCGGATCCCCGACCAGCCGAAGAATCGCCGCGGCGAGGCGCTCGGGCGTTGGCGTGCGGACCAGAAGCCCGGTCTGGCCGTCGTCGATCAGATCCCGGTGATCGGCGATGTCGCTGGCGACGACCGGCAACCCGGCCGCCATCGCTTCGAGGACCGCCAGCGACAGCCCGCCCTCGTGGGCGGGCTGGACCGCCAGGTCGGCGGCCGCGAGGATTTCGTCGACATGATCGAACACGCCGGCCAGCACGACGTTGCCCACCAGGCCCAGCGCCTCGATCTGGTCCTCGAGGGCCCGCTGAGCGCGTCCCTCGCCGACTAGCCAGAGCCGGGCGTCCGGGCGCTGGTCGGCCACGTGGCGCCACGCGGCGACCAGTTCGGGGAGCCCCCGGTTCCGCAACAGCCGGCCGGTGTAGACGGCCAGAGGCGAATCGTCAGGGAGCTTCAGCGAGGCGGAGACGTCGGCGAGGGTTTCCCGGGCCGCGCGCCGCGCGTCGTCGTGGCGTGCGGGCGGGATGACGACGCCGGCGGGAATGCGGTGGATCCGGCTCGACGAGAAGCCCGCGGCCAGGTGG
>JANLFZ010000092.1:0-3232 GCA_024653385.1 Thermoguttaceae bacterium
ACCCAAGGGCGCTTCGCTTCCTTGGGTTCCATAAGATTGCCCAACTTATAGTTTTACAGGCCCTAACAACCGCACCCCCTCGTGGGGCGCGTCCCAACGGCCGATCCTTGCCGATCTACGTCGCGCCCCTTCTAGGGTGCCATCTGCTTCACCTCGAATGGGGCAAACAACCCATAGCCTACGGTGTGGTACGCCGCGCCGGGTGGTGGGCCGACTTGGGGCCCCTGATGGAACATGCCCGGCCAGGCGCTGCCGAGCACCGAACCCGCGTGGTGTGGGCCGAGGGTGTTCTTGAGGGTGCCGATCACGATCACTTCGACCGTATTGGCCCCGGGCTGGATCGCCGCGGTCACGTCGCACTCCCACGGGGGCGAGACCAAATGACCGGCTAGCTTGCCGTTGACCAGCACCTTGGCCACGCTGCCGTACCAGTTGGGCACCGCGACCACGTACCGCCCCTTGGGCTTGGGGATGTCGAACGTCTGGCCGTAGCTCACGCCCGCGGCGTAGAACGGGTGGCCTTGCTGGTTCCAACCCAGCCCGCCCATACCCAGCCCGCTGCCGTCGACCAGATGCACTGCGCGGCGGTCGTGGTTATTGCTCGTCAGTTCGCTGGACACCTTGGCGATTTTCACGCCCTGGACCACGGACCCGTCGGCCGCATGGAAGCGGACCTCGCTCAGTCCCACGAAGGCGTTGTCGACGCGCCCATCGGTCGTGGGATAGGTCACGCCCGCGTGGTTCGAGCGAATGACGAACGAGACGGTGCGCACGCCGCCAGCCTTGACGGCCAGCTTCTGCCCAAAGGGGGTCTTCGCGCCGGGGGCCTGGGCCAGTTCGAACTCGCCGGCGGGCACCAGGTCTTTCGCATCGGCACTGGTCGAGGTGGCCACGAGCATCTTCTTGACGCCCCGGCTGGTGAGCCTCGGCTCGTTGTAGTTGAAGACCTCGATCGCCGCCAGATCGACCGGCTTGCCGAGATCGAAGACCACCGACGGTTGGCCGTCGTTGCCTTCCTTCTTCGAGGCGTCGCGGTGGTAGCCGATGCCGGCCGACAGCCACATCATCCCTTCGAGGTCCGTGCCGTGGGTCGTTCCGCCGGCCATGCGCAAGGGCTCGGGCGGCGCGATGACGAACCCCTTCTGGGTCGGCTTGAGCGAGAAATCGCCCAACACGTAGGCCGGTTCGATCTCGTGATAGATCGTAAACGGCCGGGCACGGAGCGTCACCGCGTTTTCGCCGACCTGGGCCAGGCGGCTGATGTCGAGCTTGCCGAACGCACGATCCAACCACCAGTCCTTGGTCGCCGGTACCGGCTTGCCGTTGCAGGTGATCGTGTACAGGTCGGGCCGCTCGACAACGATCCACAACGCCTCGGGGACCTTCGCTTCGATCGTAAAGCGGTAGGTGGCCTCGAAGCCGCTGTCGGTGGGGAACTTCTTGCGAATCAGCTCGTCCTTGAACTGCACGGCGCTATCCCACGGGTTGCGCTCCATGCCGTTCTTCTGGAAGGCGAACTGGTTGGCCCGATGGAAGTAACAGTCCTTGCGGGTCTCGCCACCGGCGGTCACGTCGAGGTAATCGAGCGTCAGTACGTTGGGCTCGATACGGCGGATCTGCACCGGGCCGGTCGGGGCAACCGGCCGGGCCTTGCCGGCCTGCTCGACGGCCGCGGGCTTGCGCGGGTCGTTCGAGAAGAAGAGCATCAGGCTGCCGCTGGGAGGAAGGTCGAACCGGGCCTCGACCGCGTCACCCTTGGCCGTGAAGGCGTACGGCAGCACCTTGCCCGTGTGGCAGCACCATTGCTCGACCCCCTGGGCCTTGCACTCGATCGTGCCGCGGGAGGGGTGCTCGATGCTGGTGTTGACGAGGAACACCAACTCGCCGTCGCGGAGTTGCCGGCGATGGTGGAACAGAATCCCCCGGTCGCCCTCGGCGCGGCGGAACTTCATCCCGAAGCCGGCCGAGAAGTCGGCGGCCAGTCGCACGGCCTCGGCCGGGTCGCACTGCTTCCACCCGCGGCTGCCGGCGAGCTTCTGGATACGATCCGACGGCCTGCCGTCGACCATCGCGGGCACCGGCCCGCAGCACAGCACGCGGCCGCCGTGCCACACGAACGGCTCCAGCCAGCGGACCGTGGCCTCGTCGAGGGTCTCGGTGCCCGGCGGCAGAACCACCAGGTCGTAGCGGCGGTTGCCCACGAACAGGTCGAACGGTCCCGGCTTGGGGCCCGGCGGGGCGGTCCACAGTTGCCGCGACTTGCCGTGCCGGGCGATCACGTCCTCGCAGCCCAGGTCGTACTCGACCTGGGCCCGCTCCAGGTCCATCACGAAGTCGAAGAACGACTTGCCGATCTCGCCCAATCGGCCCGCCGGGACCGACGCGCCCTGGTACATCCAGGCACTCGTGGTCGGCTCGATCACCAGCACGCGGTTGATCTGCTGGCCGTGGGTCAAGGCCGCGGTGACGCGGGTGAAGTACCCGGCCACCACGTGGTACGAATCCCACCACGGCTCGTGGTAGGAGAAGGACTGCGGGTGGTCGGCCTTGCGCGCCCCGCGCAGGGTGACGTACGAAAGGTGCTCGTCGAGCAGGTTGACGCCCAGCACTTCGAGCCAGTCGCCGATGCGCTTCATGTCCTCGAACCGCAGGTCCCAGCCGCCTGCCCCATACAATTCGCACAAGTACCGCTTGCGCCCAAGCTGGTTGCAGAGGCTCGACACTTCCTTGACCATGCGCGCGTTGCCGAACTGGGCGTGGGTGTCTTCGCGGTACTGGTTCATCAGGCAGTCGATCCCGGGGATGTGCTGCCACGCCGACAGGGCCATGTTGTCGGGCACGCCGCCGCAATCGGGCCAGTCGTGGTCCCAGTAGTGGCCCGTAAAGGCGATGCCGTGCTTCTCGCACCAGTCGTAATAGGGCTTGGCCCAGCGCTCGATGAACAGTTGCACGAGCACGGCGTAGTAGTCGTGGCGGACCTTCTTCCAATCGCCCACCGGACGTTGGAGACTCGGCAAATGGTCGGTGATCTTGTACCCCCACCGCTTCTCGAACACCTGCGGCAGGTCGTCGGTCCACGGCAGGCCGCCGGCCGGGCGGATGTTCGGTTCGTCGGTAAACGAGCCCAAGACGCGCTTGCCGAACTGGTCGCCGATGTGCTTCTTGTATGCGTCGAGCGTCACCTCGAGGAACTTCTCGGTGACGCCCGGATACATGAGATCCACATAGCACC
>JANLFZ010000092.1:3242-15664 GCA_024653385.1 Thermoguttaceae bacterium
GGTGTCGGAATGCCAGATTTCGGTTCCTGGTGAACCGCCCGGACCACCGACGCCACGAGGTACTGCCCCTCGGCCAGCGAGCCGCGGCGCGCCTGGTCGGTGACGTTCTCGGCCGCGTCCTTGGCGAGCCGGTAGACGCCGACGACCTCGGGACCGGGCTTGCCCGGCGTCTTCTCGATCTTGAAGGCCAGCCCGCGGCCGCGCGACTCGGGCATCAGCTCGGGGACCCAACCGCCGGCAAAGCCCGACGGGTACGAGTTCTCGTCGTAGATCCAGATGTTCATGTCGAGCTTCTCCGCCTCGTCGAGGGCGATTTTCCAGAGGCGGAACCACTCGTCGGACAGATACGGCGTCATCAAGCCCGGTCGCGGGTGAACGAATGCCTGCTTGACCTTCTGCCCGGCCAGATCGCGGAGCGTGCCGCGGACCTGCTCTTCGGTGAGCATGTCGTTCCAGACCCAAAGCGGGGCCGAGGCGTACTGCCGCGGCGGATCGGCGAAGACCTTCTTGACGGCCGCCGAGTCGTCGGCCGCGGTACGCCCGGCAAGGGCCGCCGCGAAGAGCAAGAAGGCAAATGGCAGGCAACGTCCGTTCATAAGACTTCTCCTGGTGCTCGAAGTGGATTGGCGCGTGCGGGGCTCACTCCGCGCCGGTGAACTCCTCGCGGATGAAGCGTGCCGCCGCGTCCCACCTGGCCGCGGCAGCGGCAAAGTCGACGTCCATCCGCTTGAAGTCCGCGGGCAGTTCCAGCCGCGCCGGAGCGGGCAGGCCCTCGTGAAGCGGTATCTGCGCACTGGGCCCGGACGATAGTTTCGCCTCTACGTCGGCCGTGAGCAAGTAGTCGACCAGGCGCCGGGCGCCCTCGGGGTTTGGGCCCCCCTTGATGATGGCCAGCGTGTTGGGGATCACCAGCGTGCCGATTCCCTCGGGCCCTTGGTCGGGATAGACGATCGCCACGGGCTGGCCTTGCTCGCGCTCCACAAGGGCGTCGTCGGTGTCGGTCAGGCCGAAGGCCAACTGACCGCGGGCCACGGCAATGGCCACCTGCTTGTTCCCCGACAAGATACGCACGTCGTTGGCCTTGACTTTGCGGAAGAACTCCTTGGCCCGGTCGTCGCCCCAGGCGGCGAAGAGGCAGGCGGCGTGGGTGGCGGTGGTCCCGGCCAGCGGCTTGGCCATGCCCGCCTTGCCCTGCCATTTGCGATCGGCCAGATCGCCGATCGAACGCGGCCGGTCGGCTTCGGGCAAGAGCTTCGTGTTGACCACCAAGACCCTCGCCCGGGCGGCGAACCCGTGCCACGTGCCCTCTGGGGAGCGGTACGTGGCCGGGAACTTGGCGGCCGCCGGCGGCTGGTAGGGCTCCAAGAGACCCTCGCGCTCCAGGCGGAGCGTGTTGAGGATTTCGTTGTTCCAGAACACGTCGCACCGCGGCCGGTCGCGCTCGGCGAGGATCGCCTGGGCAAGGCCCACGGTCTTCGTCGCCTCGGTGTCGAACTTCGGCACCGCGACGAACCCGGTCTGCTTGGTGAACTCGCCCAGGATCGGCTCGGAGAACTCCGAATCGAGGGCCGTGTAGACCACGACCTCGGACGGACCCCGAGACCAACAGCCGGCGGTCGACAGGATCGCCAGCAGGCCGAGAATCGCAAGGTTCCACGGAGGATTGCGTCGTCGTGGGTTCATCGGGTATCCTTTTCAAGGGACTTCCCTTGCGCGGCCGGGCAAAACCCGGACGTCTTCGTCAAGGATCGCCGTCGCTTCTTGCCGTTTCCCCGCAAATTCTACAGAAGATTCTACGGACCGCCTCCCACAATTGCGGCGAGACATCGTGAGGTCGGCCTGACGCGACCTGAAGAAGCCGCTCTTCGGGGCTTCCGCCTTGCACGAGAGCCAGCGCGCCGGCCACCACGGCAGGCGAACGACTCATTCCGGCGCCGCAATAGACCAGCGTGGGGACGTGGCGGGCAAGCAACGACACCAGCGTGCGCATCGCAACGTCGAGCAGGTCTTCGACATCTTGTGCGCCGTCGGCTATCGGGAAGCGGCAATAGGCCATGCTGCGCGGCAGGATCGGCGACGCCTCTTCCGCAGCGAGGTCCAGGACCGCGACGATCCCCGCCGCCAGCAAGCGCTGCGCATCGCGCGCGTCGCCCGCGTTGCCGAGCCAGAGGCGACCTGGAAGGATCTCTCGCATCTGTCAAATATCAGGTCGGATATGACGCACGCGCTCGGCGCGGGTCTCCCGACCCCGCCGATGCGCGGACCGAAGGTCTCCCGCCGTTGAGCCCCGGGCGGCTGCGCGTCGCCGCAGGACGCCGGAGACCTTCGGTCGCCCTGGGGTCGCGGTCCGGAGACCGCGACCCAGCGCGTGGTCCGGAGACCGCGACCCAGCGCGTTTCGGTCCGGTGATCCCAATACCGATCAATTCCATGATAACAAAGGTCGGGTCATGGTCCCAACCTGCCGCGCCGCAGCAACCCGGTCCCATGATGACGCCGACCGCCAAGCTGGATAAGATGCAGTGTTGCCTTATCCCAGGAGGATTCATGGACTTTCCTTTGGATGGCCCAGACGACCTGCGGGGGGTCGTCGATTCGGGCGACGCCTCGCTGTACGACGTTCGAACGCACGGCCCAGGTCCGCGCGGCGAACTTCCGTTGACCGCCGAAATGCTCTTGCACCGCCCCAGCGGCGATGCCTTCGGCATGACCGAGGACGCGGGCATGGGCTGGGAGCCCGAGAGGCTTGCAGGTCCTCAGGTGGTGATGCTCAGCACGCTTGGCGGTCTACGCGGAGCGTCGGGCACCCCCATCGCCTTGGGGTATCATACAGGGCATTGGGAACTGGGGCTGGCCCTTGCCGCGGCGGCCGACGAACTGAAACGTGCCGGCGCCGTTCCGTACGCGGCCTACTGTACCGATCCATGCGATGGCCGCACGCAAGGCACGCCCGGCATGTTCGACAGCCTGGCGTACCGGAACGATGCCGCGTCGATCTTTCGCCGGCTGGTTCGGTCGATTCCGACCGCGCGGGGAGTGCTGGCCGTCGCCACATGCGACAAGGGGCTCCCGGCAACCATGATGGCTTTGGCCGGTCTCGGCGACTTGCCCGGGGTGCTGGTCCCCGGGGGGGTTACCCTTCCATCGTCCGACGGCGAAGACACGGGCAAGGTGCAGTCGATCGGGGCGCGATTCGCTCGCGGCGAACTCTCGCTCGACGTGGCGCGGGTCGTTGCGTGCCGCGTATGCGCCTCGGCAGGCGGAGGATGCCACTTCTTGGGGACCGCGGCCAGCGCGCAGGTCGTTGGCGAAGCCCTGGGACTGGCGTTGCCGCACTCGGCCCTGGCGCCTTCCGGTCAACCCATCTGGCTCGATGTGGCCCGGCGGAGCGCGCGGGCGCTGGTGGCCCTCGATCGTCGGCGAATCACGCTCCGCCAGATCGTGACCGACGCCGCGGTGCGCAACGCGATGGTCGTCCATGCGGCCTTCGGTGGATCGACCAATCTGCTATTGCACTTGCCGGCCATCGCCCATGCCGCCGGGCTGAAACGGCCCACCGTGGACGATTGGACCGAGATCAACCGCCGCGTGCCGCGCCTGGTGGATGCGCTACCCAACGGGCCGGCCAACCACCCGACGCTTCGGGTCTATCTGGCCGGGGGCGTGCCCGAGGTCATGTTGCGACTGCGCGACCTGAATCTCTTGGATCTCGATGCGATGACCGTGGCCGGCGGCACGCTCGGCGAGGTCCTCGATTGGTGGCGCGACTCGCCGCGGCGTAGGGCGTTGCGGCAGCGCCTGCGGGAAAGCGACGGCGTGGAGCCCGACGACGTGATCTTCACGCCCCAGCGGGCGGCCGAACTCGGCATCACCAGCACGGTCTGCTTTCCCCGGGGCAACCTCGCGCCCGAGGGTTCGGTCATCAAGAGCACGGCGATCGATCCCCGAGCGATCGACGCCGACGGCGTGTACCGCAAGACCGGCCCCGCGCGGGTTTTCTGCCGCGAGACCGACGCCATCGAGGCGATCAAGGGACTCGGCCGGCGCCCCATCCGCCCCGGCGATGTACTGGTGCTCATCGGCCGGGGTCCGCTCGGTTCGGGCATGGAGGAGATCTACCAGATCACGTCGGCCTTGCGATATCTCTCGTGGGGACACGAGGTGGCCGTCATCACGGATGCCAGGTTTTCCGGCGTGAGCACGGGGGCCTGCATCGGACTGGTCGGTCCCGAGGCCCTGGCGGGCGGGCCGATCGGCAAGGTCCGCGACGGCGACCGGATCCGCATCGTCATCGACCGCAATCGGCTCGAAGGGTCCGTCGATCTGGTCGGCAATGCCCATCGCGAGTTCACGCCCGAGGAAGCCGCCGCGGAACTGGCCGCTCGAACTCCCCACCCCGACCTTTCCCCCGACCCGCAGCTCCCGGCCGAAACCCGGCTTTGGGCCGCGCTTCAGCAGCTTGGCGGCGGCACCTGGGGCGGCTGCGTGTTCGATGTCGACCGGATCGTCGCCGCACTCGAAGCGGGGCGTAACGTCATCGGTCCGAACCAGCCTGGCGCGTCCCCATGAAGACCCCAACCGCCAGTCCGACCGTCGGCGTCCTCATGAGCGGGGGGCTCGACAGCAGCATCTTACTGGGAAGTCTGCTCCGCGAGGGCAGATGCGTTCAACCCTTGTACATCCGTTCGTCTCTGGCTTGGGAAACGGCGGAGCACGGGGCGTTGTGCCGGTTTCTTGCCGCCGTGGCCTCGCCCCGCCTGGCCGATCTGGTGGTATTGGATCTTCCCGTCGATGACCTCTACCGCGACCATTGGAGCGTCACCGGTCACGGGGTTCCCGGCGCGGGCAGCCCCGACGAGGCCGTGTATCTGCCAGGCCGGAACGCGATTCTCGTCGTCAAGGCGGGGCTGTGGTGTCAACTTCACGGAATCGGCCAACTGGCGATCGGCGTGCTGGGCTCGAATCCGTTCAGCGACGCGACGGCCGCGTTCTTCGAACGGCTTGGGTCGGCCCTCAGCCTTGCCCTGGAGACCCCCTTGGAAATCGTTCGACCCTTTGCCCATCTCACCAAAAAGCAGGTGATGGAGCTTGGCCGGGGCCTGCCGCTTGAGCTGACGTTTTCGTGCATCGCGCCGCACGGGAAAACGCACTGCGGCCGCTGCAACAAATGCGCGGAGCGTCAAGCCGCCTTCCGCCTTGGAGACCTGGAAGACCCGACCACGTATTCGTCTCGCGCAAACTGAAGCGGTTCGAGTTCCAGCGCACGCACACCGGCCCAATCCGAGTCGAGGTGATCCATGTACCGCGTCTCCCGCACCATCGAGTTCTGTTACGGTCATCGGCTGCTGAATTACGAGGGAAAGTGCCGCTACCTGCATGGGCACAACGGGACGGCGATCATCACGCTCGAGTCAACGGGCCTCGACGCCCGGGGCATGGTGATCGACTTTTCCGAAATCAAGCGCGTGGTCAGCGGTTGGATCGACGAGTCGCTCGACCATCGGATGATCCTGCACCGCGAGGACCCGGCCGTTGCCGCGCTTAGGCAACTGGGCGAGCCGCTCTATCTGCTGGACGTGAACCCCACGGCGGAGAACCTCGCGAAGTTGATCTACGATTTCACGGCCAGCAAGGGCTTTCCCGTGGTCGAAGTGCGTCTCTGGGAGACACCCCGCTGCGTTGCGTGCTACGGCGTTGACGCGGATGCGGCAAGGTAGTGATTTCACGGCGGCGATCGGTTCGCCGTGAAATGCCGGGAGTGTCCGCTGCGGATGACGCCTGGCGTCTGCAAAATGATCCTCGACTAGAACGCGGGCACGGCTTGGGCAAGATCCTGGCGGGAATGTCCGCCCCGCGATTACGGCGCTCGAACTCCAAACCGGTGGATCGTGATCTGCCGGTACGTTTGCCCCGGGCGGAGCACGGTGGTGGGGAAGGCGGGCCGATTGGGCGAATCGGGAAAGTGCTGGCACTCGAGACAGAAGGCATCGTGCTTGCCGTAGAACCGGCCCGCGCGCCCGACGCTCAGGTAGTTCGCCGTGTAGAGCTGAACGCCCGGCTCGGTCGTGAGGACCTCCATCGTGCGTCCCGTCTTCGGCTCGTAGACTTGCGCGCAAAGGCTCAGCTCGCCCGCCCGCTCCTTCGTCAGGAGGTAGCAGTGGTCGTACCCCGGCTCGACCTGGTCGATCCCTGCCCGGATCGGCCGAGGGCTGGTGAAGTCCATGGGCGTGCCGCGAACGGGCTTGGGCTCGCCCAAGGGGATCAACGTGGCATCGACCGGCAGGTACTGGTCGGCGCGGATCAAGAGTTCGTGATCTAGCGCCGTTCCCCTGCCCGCCAGGTTCCAATAGGCATGGTTCGTGAGATTGACCACCGTGGGCCGGTCGGTGACGGCGGTGTATTCCATGCGCAGTTCGTCGTCGGCGGTCAGGAGGTACGCGACCATGGCCGACAGGGTGCCGGGGTATCCCTCCTCGCCGTCCGGGCTTTCGTACGATAGTTTTACCCCCACGCGGTCGCGGCTTTCGACCGGCTCGGCCTTCCAGACCCTCTTGTCGAAGCCCACGCGGCCGCCGTGCAAGTGGTTCGGGCCGTTGTTCGTCGCCAGGATGTACTCGACGCCATCGAGCGTGAAACGGCCTTTGGCAATGCGGTTGGCGTAGCGGCCGCAAACCGACCCGAGACAGGGGTGCCCGGTCTGATACTGGTCCCACGTGTCGAGCCGGACCGTGATCTCGTCGAACCGGCCGTGGCGGTCGGGCGTTTCGACGCTGACGAGCGTGGCGCCATAGGTCATGACCCGGGCCGAAAGCCCGTTCGTGTTCGTCAGCGTGTAGACGTCGACCTCGACGCCGTCCTTGGTCTTGCCGAACACCTGCTTCTCGACATGCATCTCGAATTTCCTGGTGGACTGGAATTTCGCTCGACGTGGGGAAGCGGGCTTGGAACGCGGCTCGCCCGCCCCGGCATGACCCAAGGCGATGGCCAGCGCCGCGCCCAGCAACACGCATCGCCCCGCGACGGAGCACGTCATGGGAAAACCTCGCTCTCCTGCCAGATCGGCCCGCGGCGGTCGAGCGGTTCTCGGGGCGGGGCCCGCACGGCCGCTTCAGGGCGAGGCGTCTTGCTGCCCGTCGCCGGCCGGCAGCTTGCCCTGCTTGATCAAGTCGCCGAAGGTCGGCGATTTCTCGTCGGCGGGGTCGACCTTCATGGCCGCCACCTTGTCGAGCGAGGCCTGGATCTTCGGCTTGTCCTCCTTGTCGGTCTTGCGCGAGAGGAATTTCGCCAGCGCCCGTCCGTAGACATTGCGGTTCTTCTTGGCCTTGCCCTCGTGGCACACGTTGCATTTCACCTTGTCGACGGCTTCCTTGAAGGCTCGGTCTTTCGCGTTCTCGCTGTCGGCCTTGACGTACTTGGCAACGAACTCGTCGAAGAAGGCCTTGTCGGCCTGAGCACGGGGCGACCACCACGCAACAAGCGCGGCAACGCAGAACCCGAGCGTCAGGAGGTGGCACCAGAATCTCATCGAGGTATCTCCCTGGAAAGCAGGCCAAAACGAGCCGATCCCGAGGCCGTGTTGCAGGGACCGGTTGCCCTTGTTGATCATCTTTGCCGTGGGAGCACCGCGCTGTCAACGGGGCGGCACGAGGGCACCCCGTGCGGAGGTGGCGCGTTGGAGCAGGGCGCCGGCGATTGCCGCGATTGCCGCGATTGCCGCCCGACCGGTCGCGCCGTACACTAAAACACCATGAAGCGGTTGGTGGCGGTTGTCCTGGGAATCGGTTTTTTTGGCGGCTCGGTTCTCGACGCGGGGTGCGGCCAAGAGTCGCGCTCCGGTGCCCCGGCCGGGCAGGCAGACGCCCTCGGTCGGATACCAGCGGGGCCTGAGGCCCCACAGGGTTCCGACTGGCCGCGGTTTCTCGGTCCGACGGGCGACGGGAAGTCGCCGGAAAAGGGTATCTTGACCGAATGGGGCCCATGCGGCCCCCCCATCGTCTGGCACCGCAAACTGGGCACAAGTTACGGCATCGGTTCGGTGGCCGACGGCCGCTTCTACCAGTTCGACCGCTACGGCGATCAGGCGCGGCTCACCTGTCTCGACGCGCGCACCGGCCGGTTCCTTTGGAAGTTCGAGTACGCAACCGCCTATTCCGACTACCTCGGCTACAACAACGGACCGCGTTCGTCGCCCGTGATCGACGAGGGCCTGGTCTATATCTTTGGGGCCGAGGGGATGCTCCACTGCGTGCGCGCCGACGACGGATCGCTCGTGTGGAAGGTCGATACGGCCAAGCGGTTCGGCGTGGTGCAGAACTTCTTTGGCGTGGGAACCACTCCGGTCGTGGAAGGCGACCTGCTCGTGGTCATGATCGGCGGTAGCCCGCCCGAGGTCCAAGACGCGGGCCGCTACGATCTCGACCGCGTGGTCGGCAACGGGACCGGGATCGTGGCCTTCGACAAGCGCTCCGGCGAGGTGAAGTACGCGATCACCGACGAACTGGCCAGTTACTCGACCATCCAGTTGGCGACGATCGGCGGGCGACGCTGGGGTTTTGCGTTCGCGCGCGGGGGCCTGGTGGGCTTCGAGCCGCAATCCGGCCGCGTCGATTTCCATTACCCGTGGCGCTCGCGCCTGCGCGACAGCGTCAACGCCAGCACGCCGGTCGTGGTCGGCGACGAGGTGCTCATTTCCGAGGCCTACGGGCCGGGGGCGTCGCTGTTGCGTGTCCGGCCCGGCGCCTGCGAGGTGGTCTGGCGCGATCCGCCCGGCCGCGCCAAGTCGATGCAGACCCACTTCAACACGCCGATCTACCACGAGGGCTATCTGTATGGTTCGAGCGGGCGGCACTCGTCGGAGGCCGAATTGCGGTGCATCGAATGGAAGACGGGCAAGGTCCGGTGGCGCAAACCGGGTTTGGGGTGGGCCTCGCTGACCTACATCGACGGGCACTTTGTCTGTCTGACGGAAGACGGCGTGTTGCGCCTGATCCAGGCGACGGAGAAGGACTACGTCGAGGTGGCGCGCGCGGTGGTGCGCGAGTCGCCCGACGGCCCGCCCCTGGTGAAATCCTCGGCCTGGGCCGCCCCCATTATCGCCCACGGCCTGCTCTACGTGCGTGGCGACGACCGCCTTGTGTGCTTGCGTTTGATCCCCTGAGGCGCGACTGGAATGGATCTTGATTCGAAGATTGGCCTTGGCCCCGGCCGCCACCGAATCGCGTGGCTGGTCGCCGCGTCGTTGGCCCTGTGCCTGGTGCTGCCTCGCGCGACGGGTGGGCACGTGCGGGCCGAGCCGTTGCGGACCAACGCGCTGGGCGAGATCGAACTGGACGTCAAGTCCGACTACTCGCGCATCCTCGTGCGCAAAGCCGGCAACGTGCGCACGCTGCTGTTCGTGCGCGACTCGGGCGAGGAAGCCGCCCAATCGCAGATGGACCTTGCCCACCCCCACGAACTCCGTTTCGTCTATCTGAGGTACATGTTCCTCAGCTACGCCTTCCGGCCCAAACAAGAGCACGTGCTGATCGTCGGGTTGGGCGGGGGCTCGATGATCCACTTTCTCAAGCGCTACGATCCCGGCGTGAAGATCGACGTGGTGGAGATCGACCCGGTCGTGGTTCGCATCGCCGGGGAGTTCTTCGGCGTGCGCAGCGGGGGAAACGTCCACGTGATCACGGCCGATGCGGTCGATTACCTGGCCGACACGCCCTCGCGGTACGACGTGATCTACCTCGACGCCTTCCTCAAGCCGTCGGGCGACACCGACAGCACCGGCGTGCCCCTGCGGCTCCGCACGGTGCGCTTCTATCAAAGCGTGCAGCGGAAGCTCCGGCCCGGAGGGCTCGTGGTGTTCAACCTCAACCCGCACCCCGGCCTGGCGGAAGACATCGAGACCATCCGCGCCGCCTTCCCGCAGGTCTACGTGTTCCGCCTGCCTGCCAACGAGGGCGCGGTCGTCGTGGCCTCGACGGCAGAGGAGCGAGTACCGCGATCCGTGGTTCTCGAACGGGCCGCCGAGCTGGATCGGCGCTTCCGGGCCAGCTTCTCGTTCCAAAGCATGGCACGACGCCTGGCACGCTAGGGCGACCGTGGCCCGGCGCGGTTGTACGGTCGGCCGAAGACGGCTATCCTGGGGGTCTGCAACCAGTGTCTGTCCCCTGTCTGTGATGATCCATGGGAGGAGTCTTGATGCGTTGCCGTCTCATCGCCGTGGTGATTGGGGCGATCGCCTGGATAGCGCCGGCTTACGGCGACGACTGGCCTCGACATCGCGGGGCCCGCGGAGACGGCGTCTGGCGCGAAACCGGGATTGTCGAGAACTTGCCCACACAACCTGCGTACCGGTGGCGCACCCCGCTCGGATCGGGGTTTGCCGGCCCGGCGGTCGCCGAGGGACGGGTTTTCGTGACGGATCGGATCGTCCCGGCGAATCAGCAGCTCCCCGAGGCCCGTTGGGACCGCACGGATCCGGTCGAGGGCGTCGAGCGGGTTCATTGCCTCGATCTCCGCTCGGGCAAGATCCTGTGGACGCACGAGTATCCCTGCCGCTATACGATCAGCTATCCATCCGGTCCGCGCGCGACCCCCACCGTATACCAGGGCAAGGTGTATTCCCTCGGCGCGATGGGCGACTTGCGGTGTCTCGATGCGCGCACGGGCCAACTGGTGTGGTCGAAGAACTACGTGCGCGACTTCGGCACCCAGATGAACACCTGGGGCATGGCCGCGGCGCCCTGGGCCGACGGCCAAAGGCTCTTCGTGCTTTGCGGCGGAAAGGACCACGCCGGCCTGGTGGCCCTCGACAAGGACTCCGGGCGCGAACTGTGGCGGGCCCTTGATTGTCCCGACCCCGGATACAGCGCGCCCGTCCTGATCGAAGCCCAAGGCGTGCGCCAGCTGCTGGTATGGTGTCCCACCGGGCTGTACTCGGTGGACCCGGCGACCGGCAAGGTCTATTGGAGTCAGCCGGCCGAGGTCAAAATGGGGCACTCGATCGCGTCGCCCGTCTACGATGCCCAATCGGGCCTGGTGTTCGTCACCTCGTTCTTCGACGGCCCGATCATGATGAAGCTCGATCTGGATCGGCCCGCCGCGCGCCTGCTGTGGAAGGGACGCAGCAACAGCGAGCTTCCGCGGCGCACCGACGGGCTCCACGGACTGATGTCGACGCCGGTGATCCGCGACGGGCATCTTTACGGCGTGTGCAGCTACGGGCATCTGCGCGGGCTCGACGCGTTTAGCGGCAAGCGGCTTTGGGAGACACTCGCTCCGACCGGCGAGGCCCGTTGGTCGACCGCTTTCATCACCGAGCACCAAGGCCGGTACTTCTTGTTCAACGAGCACGGCGACCTGATCCGGGCGAAGTTCTCGCCTCAGGGGTACGAGGAGTTGGGCCGGATGCACGTGATCGAGCCGACGACCAAGACCGGGGGACGCCTGGTGGTGTGGTCTCCCCCGGCCTTTGCCGATCGTTGCCTTTTCGTGCGCAATGATCGGGAGATCGTTTGCGTCGATCTGGCCGCCCCTTCGGCGTCGACGCCGGGCGCCGCATCCGGCCGACCGGTCCAGCAAAACAACCTCGGACCGGTTGCCGCGGACCGCTCTTTTCCGGTAACATCGAATCCGTAGGCGGCGGCAACTCGGCGCCGTGCTCGTCTGGGTGCTGTTGGGGCGTGTGGAGCCCCCGCGCAATCGCCATCCTCGTCTTGTTTGTCCATGTCCGAAACCGAAATCGTGATTACGGGCGTGGGCGTCCTTTGTCCCTTGGGCATCGGGCGTGAGGCGATTCGGGCATCGCTTCTGGCCGGTCGCAGCGCGGTGAAGCGCCTCGCGCCTCTGGTCGAGGCCGGCCTACCCATCACGATCGGAGCCGAGGTCGAGGGGTTCGACCCCCGCGCCTTCGTGGCCAATCGCAAGAACCTCAAGGTCATGTCGCGCGACGCGCAGTTCGGGGTGGCTGCCGCGCTGTTGGCCTGCCGCGATGCGGCCCTGGGCGGCCAAGTGGCCCCCGAACGCCTCGGCGTGATCCTGGGGGCGGATCGCATCAGCAATCCGCCCGAGGGTTGCGAAGCCACGTACCGCAGTTGCCTGGTGGAGGGGCGGTTCGATGTTCGCCGGTGGCCGGTGGAGGGATTTGCCGCGACCTTTCCCCTGTCGTTCCTCATGGTCCTGCCGAACATGATCGCCTCGCACGTGTCGATCGCGCTGGATGCTCGGGGGCCGAGCAACACGATCCACCACGGCGACGTGTCGGGCTTGCTGGCCATTGGCGAGGCAGCCCGGGTCCTCCAGCGGGGCGCGGCCGACGCGATGATCGCCGGCGGGGTGGGCTGTCAAGGCACGCTCTTCGACTGGGTCAGGCATTGTGCGATGGGCCGGTGGTCGCGGCGCCAGGACGATCCGGCCGGCGCCATGTGCCCG
Organism: Thermoguttaceae bacterium; assembly: GCA_024653385.1. Classification (GTDB taxonomy): domain Bacteria; phylum Planctomycetota; class Planctomycetia; order Pirellulales; family Thermoguttaceae; genus JANLFZ01. Next base: position 15,662 of record JANLFZ010000092.1, read on the forward strand.
TTC
>JANLFZ010000093.1:0-1476 GCA_024653385.1 Thermoguttaceae bacterium
CCAAGAGCGCCCTCAGGTCGCCCTCGTGGTCCAACAGGCCGCGAAGCCCGCCGCGCGGCGCCAAAAAAGACGCATGGAAGCCGCGGTCCAGCGCCGCGACCAGTTCGTCCATGCGGCTGCGGAGCACAAAGGCGGCAACCGCGGAAAGATCGGAGGCCGACTCGGGCGGCTCGGACGGGGCGGGCAGGGGTGTCCCGGGCAAAAACTGATCGCTCAACGCGACCAGACGCCGGCGCAGATCGACCAACCGGTCCCCCAAGCCCACCACGTGCGCGCGCAACGCCCGGAGCCACAGGATCGTGCCGCGAAGCGCGAGCAACCCGAGCCGCCGGCGGAAGTGCTCGAACCACAGATCGTGCGCCGGGGGACGTTTCGGCGCGGCCGATCCCCAGCCAGCCCATCCGACCGGTCCGCTGGGCCGGCTCGCCGTCGAGCAGTTGCCTTTCGGCTTGGGCCAGTCGGGGGGCCTCGTCGCGAAGCGCCGCATCGGCTTCGGCCTCGAGCGACCGCAGCCGGTCGGCAGCCCACTGGACGGCCATGCGGGCCCCATCGAGCCGCGTGGCCGAGGCATCGGCCAATTCGAGGATCCACTGGCCCAACGACGCCCCCTGCACGGCCGCCCGGTTCTTCAGCTCCTTGGCCAGCGAGGTTTGGATGCGGCTGGTCGTCGAATCGCCCGGGGTCAGTCGGTCGCCCAACAGGGCATTGATCATCCCGAGCACTTGCGGCGCGCTGGGCGGCGCCGACTGGCCCGCGCTGGAACCCAGCCGATCGAGCGCTCCGCGGAAGAAGCTCTCGATGTCGCCGCCCAATTCCTGGTGCAAACACGCTTCGGCCTGCGCGCGCCAGCTTTCGAGTTCCAGAGGCAGCATGTCGGGCGAAGTGTGCGTCGGTCCGACCCCCAAGGAGGGAGCCGAGCCGGCGTCGCCGCGCGAGGCGCCGTCCCCGCACCACCGGCGCACCACTCGTGCGCACAGCGCTTCCGTCGCGGCCGAGGTCACCGCGCTTTGCGAGTAGCCGATCTGAGCCACGGCGAACGTCCGCACCGTGCCGCGGGCCGGGCGAGACGACTTTTCGTCGGACGGCCGGCGGCCGGCGTCCAGAAACCGGCCGACGGCCGTGATCGCATCGAGGTACAGATACTCGGCCACCGCCTCGACCGCGGCCTCGTACTGCGGCTCGCTGAGGTCCTCGCCCAGGTGAACCAGGTAGGTTTGGAAGGGGCCGGAGTCGTTCTCGAAGGGAGGCAATCCGCAGGCGGGGTCGCCGGGGTAGCGGCCTGCCCGGCGGTAATGCTCGGCCTCGTGCAAACACGCATAGGCGTTGGCAATCGCCAGTCCCTTGGCGTTGGGATTGTGCACGGTCGAGTGGGTCAAGACGCCGTAGACCCGGTCATCGGGCAGTCCGAGGCCGCGGAGCGCGTGGCGCACGGCGTACCCGGCGTCCAGAACCATGCCGCTGCCCGTGCCGCCGGAG
>JANLFZ010000093.1:1486-9176 GCA_024653385.1 Thermoguttaceae bacterium
GTCGATCTCCGGCGGCACGGGCAGCGGCATGGTTCTGGACGCCGGAGATCGACGCGATCACGAACACGCGCGGCGCCGGATCGACGTCCTCGATGCCGGTCGAGGCGGCCGTGGCCGAAAGGGCCTCGGGCGATCGGATCTCGTCAAGGACCTCGCGAAGCCGACGGAACAGGGCCTCGGAGTGGTCGGCCAGTGCCAGCCGGCCCAAGGGCCGAATGCCCTCGGTTTGCAGGGACCGGGGGATGTTGTAGAGCCATCGCCGGCTGAGCCACCGGAGCAACCGGTCCGAGGCCTCGCGGTACTCCTGCGGTTGGCGCAGCGGCATCCCGAGCGTCTGGCGGGACTCGAACGCGGTCGATTCGTCGCCCCGGGTCGCCTGCTCCAGCGCGCTTACGTCGGTGTCGACGAGCAACATCTGGAGGGCCGGGGCGGCCGAGAGCTTGCCGAGGCGATCGTGCAGGCGTCGCCGGAGCCGGGCAAGAACCCGCGTCGCCGTGCCTCCGATCCCCAAATACAACGTGGGGCAAAGCCGCGGCTTGGCCGACCCGAGTTCCGGCGGAGGCAAATCGACGAGCACCGGCGCGGGCTCGGGCTCGCACGGTCGGGGTTCGGTCACCACGGGCCGGGCCGGCGCCCGGATCGCCTCGTCCAGCGCCAGGGTTTTCAGGGTCGGCGGGTTTTCGCCGCCCCACGACGTGGCCGACGTGGGGGCGGGTTCGGGCTCGGCGGCCGTGCCGCTCGTCGGGGCGGCCCCCACGATCGTGTCCAACGGCTCCTCGTCCGCCTCGCCGGCCTCCCTTGGCGCCGGCCCGCTCGCGGCGGACCGCCCCGCGGCCGCCAGGCGGTCGATCATCTCGCGGCAACTCGAGAATCGCTCGTCGGGGTTCTTCCCCAAAGCCCGAGCGACGATCGGCCGGTCGGCGGGCGGCAACGAGGCCAGCCGGGGCCGGCTGTACAGGTGCTGCGACATGAGCTGCGCCGTGGTCTTGCCCGGAAAGGGCACGACTCCGGTGAGCATCTCCTGGTAGACGATGGCCAGGCTGTACTGGTCGCTGTGGCGGCTGGGGTGTCCGTCGAACGACTCGGGGGCCGCGTACACCGGCGTCAGTCCGCCCAACAGCGAGACCGTGCGGTCTTCGATCTCCTTGACCAGCCCGAAATCGGCCACCTTGACCCGCCCGCCGACGATCAAGAGGTTCTCCGGCTTGACGTCGAGATGTTGGAGCGAGTACTGCTCGCTCATGTAGTCGAGGGCCTCGGCGGCGTCGTGCAGGTACACCAGGAGTTCGTCGCGGGGGATGCCGGGCAGCCCTTGGGCGCGGCACTCCTGGAACCGGTCCTTGAGGCTGCCGTCGGCAAGTTCGGTGAGGATGACCAACTGGCCGTCGACGACCTCGATGCGCTCGAGCGAGAGGAGGAACGGATGGCGGACCTCCTTGATGCGGTGGAGCGCCTTCAGCTCGCACATCGCCCGCTCGTCGTCCATCCGACCGTAGACGAACTTGATCGCCTTGCTGAGACCGCCGGGGGCTTGGGCCTTCCAGACCTCGCCATAGCCGCCCGTACCGATCCGCTCGGTGATCGTGTACCCGGCGATGGGTTCGGCGAGTTTGATGGTCGGGGCTAGCACAGGGGTCATGTCCTCCCGGCGGAATCCTCCGGGCTGGAGGGCCGCGGTGGCAGGCGCTACGGGGATGCTCCTGGGTCGAACTGGCCGAGGCCGCACCCCGCGTCGCGGCACGCGGCGGCCTCTTCGTCGCGGTGGAGCCCGGCAGCGATCACCTCGCACCCCAAGGCGCCGGCGGCGCGTGCAATCGCCTGGACCTGGCGACGGCGTTCGAAGTTCCGGTCGATGCCGCGGACCAGCGTCGGCGCCAGGACGAGGTAGTCGGGGGCGATGTCGGCGCGCTGGGCAAGCTGCGCCGGTCCCGCGCCGAAGCCGTGATGGGCCACCTCCAGCCCCACCGCCCGAAGCCTCTCGCACAAGGCCCGAAAGTACGGCGTGTCGGCCACGGCCGAGTCGGGCGTTTCGACCACCAACCGGCCTTCGCCCGGCAACAGGTCGCGAAGCGCCGCCAGCGAGTCGGCCAGCCCGGGCATGCCGATCTCGCACGCATCGATGGCCAGGAATAGTTTTCCGGGTTGGGGAAACGTCGCCGCCTGCTCGGCCGCCACCATGCGCGCCAAGCGCCTCAGGCGGGCAGGCCAGCGCGATTCGGTCTTCATGGCCAGCCGACGCGCCTCGGAGGCGTCCGGGTCGGGCGCATCGGCCTCGCTGCGGGCCTCGTGTCCCACGCACAGGCCGTCGTCCAGCGACACGATCGGCTGGAACCGAAGGTCGATCGCGCCGGTGACGAGCATCTCCTGAAGCCGGCGGACCTCGCGGAGAATCTCCGTCGCGCCGTCGTCGCGCGGGCTTTTGGCTTGCCGAAGATCCATCACCTGCGTCACATTGCGATCCGCCCCGCCGTCGCGCCCCACGAAGAAACTGAACTCGACGTCGGCCACCACGAGCAGATCGCCGTCGCTCAGCGGCGATTCGTCGATCCGTCGGCCGTTGACGAACGTGCCGTTGGTGCTCCCCAAGTCGCGCACGCGGTACCCGTCGCCTTCGTGCAGAATCACGGCGTGCTCGCGCGACACCCGGTTCGATCGGATCGGCAAGTCGGCCGATTCGTTGCGTCCCAGAGTGAACGGAAAGGATGGGATGGGCGTTTGCTCCGGCGGTCCGCCCTCCGGCGGGATATGCTCCAACCAGGGAAGCCCGACCGTCCGCTCCGCCATTAGTTGCGTTCTCATATAGGGAACCTGTCACGTTCACTGGGCCAGTAAAACTATAGCATTCTGCTGGGCTGCAAGGTCCGCACGGCAAGCCCCCCCGAACGCCTGCCGCGCCGCCCAATCGGCCGGCAATTGCCGCCGAAAACGCCCGGCGGCGCCTTCGACCATGACCTAGACTTCCAAGAGGTAACGGTTTCCGGGGGAAACCTGCCCCCACGCGTTGCGCTTGCGCCACGGAGCATTTCCTGCCTCACGAACCATGGCCCGACCGCTCTCGGTTCTGGTGTATTCGGAGGATCGGCAGGTGCTGCGGCACCTGTCGCGATCGTTGACGGCCTTCGGTTATGACGTGCGTCAAGCGGCCAAGCGGATGCAAGCGTTGGCCGAGATCGAGGCCGAGGGTCCGCACGTGCTGTTGGTGGACTCGGAACCGAACGTCACCGAGGCGTTGGAGTTGTGTCGGGCCGCCTCGTCCGACCAGGGGCGGCGACGGCCCTTCATCTTCCTGTTGCTTTCGGCGCTTTCGGCTCGCGGGCTGACCGAGGCGCTCGAGGCGGGGGTCGACGACTTTCTCGCCCGGCCCGTGGTCTACGGCGAACTCTTGGCCCGGCTTCGCGCGGCCGCGCGCGTGTTGGAATTCGAGCGGCGCGCGGTTCAGCAATCCGGCGTGGACGACCTGACCGGCCTGCCGAACGGCCAGGCGTTTCGCCGCCGGCTCGACCACCGGCGCACGGCCGAAAAACCCGAACAACCGTCACGACCCGCCGCGTGCGTGCTGGTGGACCTCGATCTGCTCGACCGGATCAATCACCTGCACGGCCATACGGCGGGCGATGCCGTGATCCGGGGGACGGCCGAAAAACTCGCGGGTCTGTGCGGGCCGACCGAGTTTCTCGCCTCGCTCGGCGGGGGCCGCTTCGCGATGTTCGTGCCGGGGATGAACGACGCCGAGGCCAGGGACTGGGCCGAGTTGCTCCGCGCCGAGTTGGAGGAAACGCCGTTTTCCGCGGGTTCCGCCACGATCCGCGTGACGGCCAGTCTCGGCGTCTCGTCGCACGACGCGGCGCGGACCGCCGACGAGACGCTCGCGCGGGCCGAGCAAGCCCTCCAGGCCGCCAAGAGTTCGGGCCGCAACTGCGTCGTGCGGTACGGCGAACACGACGACCGCATGACCGCCTGGACCGATTTCGCCGCTCCCGGCAAGCTCTTCGAACGCACCACGGCCCGCGACGTGATGACCCCGGTGACCCGCACCCTCACTCCCGACGAATCCGCGGCGCACGCGGCCGCGATCTTCCGCCGGACGCATGCGGCGGCCATTCCGGTAGTCCACGCCGACGGGCGGTTGGCCGGGCTGGTGCTCCCCGAGAGCCTCCCCAGCGGCACGGAACTCGATCCGCTCGAGACGCTCCGCGTGGGCGAGGTCATGACCACCGACGTGCCCCAAGAGGACGAGACGGCCAAGTTCGCCGCGCTCCGCGAGTTCTTCACCCGCGATTCCAGGCCGGTGATCGTGATCGTGCGCGCCGGCCGGCCCACCGGGCTGGTTACGCCCGACAACCTCGCGGCACTGAGCACGCCGCTTTCGACCGAGACCTTTGCCGCGGCCGAATGCCCGCCGGGAAGCCAAGGGTTGCTGGTGCCGGACCTCAGGCCGCTGGAAACGGGGTGAGGACGGTCCCGGCGGAAGCCGAGTGCTCATCCCCGCCCGGCCGGCCGCCCGTTGCCCCGGCCGTTGCCGCGCGACGTCGATGAGGAAGCCACCGGCGCGGCGATCAGGCGCAGATTGCCCGGACCGAGCAGTTCCTCGACGCGGTGGCGCATCTCGGGGTTGATCTCCACGCGAAAGTCGTCGCAGTTGCACGAGACCCGGGCGCCGTCGGCCAGGTGGAACACCAGTTGCAGTTCGCACGTGCCGGGGTACCCGCGCAGGATCTCGTAGAGCTTCTCGACGATCGAGGCGCCGTGGGTCTCTTCGACCAGGCGGACGACCATGCCGCGCGTGTATCGCGAGGCGAGGTCCTCCAGCGGGATGAGTTGGTTGACGATCAGGTTCGCTTCCTCGCTTCCCGGGCGCTTGTCGATCGCGCCCTGCACGGCGAGGATCGCGTCGGGCTGGACCATCTCGCCGTATTGGGCGTACGGCTCGGGCCAGAGGATGCACCGCATGATGCCCTCCATGTCCTCCAGGTCGAACATGGCGTACTTGCTCGGCGCGCCGGGCCGAGGGTTCTTGACATGCGCGATCTTGATGGCCGAGAGCATGCCACCCAAGAGCACCTCGCTGCGGTGCGGCAAGGCCGCCGCCTCGACCGTGCTGTGGGTCGTGTAGATCGACAAGGTCTGGGCGTGTTGGGCCAAGGGGTGGCTCGATAGATAGAAGCCGAGGACCTCTTTCTCCTTGCCGAGCTTCTCGCGTTCGTCCCACTCGGGCAGGTCGGGCAGGTTGGCCGAGCCGGCGGGCTGGCTGTCGTCCTCCTCGTCGTCGGCGAAGAGGCTCCGCTGGCCGGCGCGCCGGTCGGCGGCGGCCGCCGCGCCGGCCTGCAGGGCCCTGTCGATCACCGCGAACAGCGCCGCGCGCCGTCCGCCGAGGGAGTCGAACGCGCCGGCCTTGACGAGGGACTCGATCGCCGTGCGGTTGACCGAGCCCGGGTCGAGCCGGGCGCAGAAGTCGAAGATGCTCCGGAACGGCCCGCCCTTCTTGCGCGCGGCCACGATCGCCTCGGACGCCGCCCCGCCGCACCCCTTGATCGCCGCCAGGCCGAAAACGATCTTGCCCTGGTGTACGGTGAACTCGACGTCGGAGCGGTTCACATCGGGCGGAACCACCTCGAGGTGCATCCGGTGGCAGTCTTCGAGGTGCTCGACGAGCGAGTCCTTGGTCTTGAAGTTCCGGCCGGGAATGTCGCTGGACAACAGCGCCGCCATGAACTCGACGGGCCAGTGGGCCTTGAGATAGGCCGTCATGTAGGCGACCAAGGCGTAGGCCGTGGAGTGGGACTTGTTGAACCCGTAGCCCGCGAACTTCTCGATCAGCCCGAACAGCTCCTCGGCCTCGCGCTTCGAAAGCCCCTGCGCTTGGGCGCCTTCGAGGAATTCCTCGCGGTACTTGGCGATGATCGGCAGCTTCTTCTTGCTGATCGCCTTGATGCACGTATAGGCGTTGGCCAGCTTGATCCCGCCCAGCCGGTTGAGGATCCGCATGACCTGTTCCTGGTAGCACATGATCCCGTAGGTTTCCTCGAGCACCTCCTTCATCACGGGATGCTTGTACTCGGCTTGCTTGCGGCCGTGCTTGATCTGGATGTAGTCGTCGACCATGCCGCCCTCGAGCGGCCCCGGACGGTACAGGGCGTTCGTGGCGATGATGTCGCGGAAATGGCTGGGCTTCATCCGCTGCAACAGGTCGCGGATCCCGCCGCTTTCGAGCTGGAAGACCCCCTTCGTTTCGCCGCGGCACAACAGGGCGAAGGTCTCCGGATCGTCCAACGGGAACTCGTAGGGGTTGATTCGCCGGCCCGTGGTCTGCTCGATCAGCTTGACGACCTTCGAGAGGATCGTCAGGTTCCTCAGGCCGAGAAAGTCCATCTTCAACAGGCCGGCCTTCTCGACGTCGGCCATGGCCCATTGGGTGATCACTTCCTCCTTGTTCTGCACCCGCTGCAACGGCAGGTACTCGACCAGCGGCCGGTCGGCGATGACCACGGCGGCGGCGTGCGTGCCGACGTTGCGCGCCAGCCCCTCGACGCTCATCGCCAGGTCGAGCAGCTCACGCACCTCGCCGTCGGTCTCGTAGGCCTTGCGCAGGTCGTCGCTCTTCTCGAGGGCTTGCTTGAGCGTGATGTGGAGTTGGTCGGGAACCATGGCCACGATCGCGTTGACGCGCGGGATGGGCAGCCCCAGGGCCCGGCCCACGTCGCGGATCGCCGCCCGCGCCGCCAACGTCCCGAACGTGCCGATCTGCGCCACCGTGTCGGCGCCGTACTTCTCCTTGACGTACTGGATCACCTCGCCCCGGCGCTCCTGGCAGAAGTCGATGTCGATATCGGGCGCCTCCTTGCGGTTCTCGTCGAGGAACCGCTCGAACAACAGGTCGTACTCCAGCGGGCATACGTGGCTCAAGTACAGCGCGTAGGCCACGAGCGACCCGACGCCGGAGCCGCGGGCGGTCGCCTCGATGCCCTTCGAGCGGGCGTGGTGCACGAAGTCCCAGACGATGAGAAAGTAGTTGGGAAACCCCAACTTGTTGATCACCCCCAGCTCGCGCTCCAGGCGGTCCATCACCTCCTGGCTCAACTGGCCGTTCGGGCATCGCTTGGGGTTGTTCTTGTATCGCTCCCGGAGCCCCTGGAGGCACAACTCGCGGAGGTACTCCTCGGAGGTCTTGCCCTCGGGCGGCGTGTAGACCGGAAAATGCCGCTTGCCCAATTCCAGATCGATGTCGATCCGATCGGCGATCTCCTGGCTGCGGCGCACCGCGTCCTCCAGGCCCGAGAACGTGCGGTACATCTCCTCCGGGCTGCGCAGGTAGAACTCCTTGGTCTCCATGCGCATCCGCTTCGTGTCGGTGCGAAACTTGCCCGTATTGACGCAAAGCAAGATGTCCTGCGCGTCGGCCTCCTCGGGAGTGACGTAGTGGACGTCGCTGGTGGCCACGACGGGCACGCCGAGGCGCCGGGCGACCTCCAGGGCCGGCGGAATGCCCAGCCTCTGGATCTCCAGCCCGTTGTCCTGAATCTCGATGAAGTAGCGGTCGCCGAACACCGAGCGAAACCACTCGGCGACCTGCACGGCCTTGGCCACATCGGGTTCCGACCCCTCCTGAAACACGCGATTCAACTCGCTCGACGCGCAGCCGCTGAGGCAGAGGATTCCCTCGCTGCACTCTTGCAGGACTTGCTTGTCGATT
>JANLFZ010000093.1:9186-15508 GCA_024653385.1 Thermoguttaceae bacterium
TTGAGCAGGTTCTTGAACCCCGCGCGGTTCTGGGCCAGAAGCGTCAGATGGTAGCTGGCCTCCTTCATGCTGCCGGCCTCGCGCTGGAAACGGCTTCCGGGGGCCACGTAGGCCTCGTAGCCCAGAATGGGCTTGATGCCCGCCGCCAGCGCCTTCTGATAGAACTCCAGCGCTCCGTACAGGTTTCCGTGGTCGGTCAGGGCCAGGGCGTTCATCCCCAGGTCCTTGGCCCGCTGGATCAACCGATCGATCGTCCCGGCCCCGTCAAGAAGGCTGTAGTGGCTATGACAGGGCAAGTGAACAAACGACGAGGTACTCATCCTTCCCCCCTTGAGGTCCTTCGGTCGCCTCGTGCAACCCGTCCAGGGCGCGCGACGATTCTAGCACAGCCGGCATAGAATGGTATCCGCCGCGAACGAGGGGATGAAGGGCCACGAGGAAGGACGAACGTCAAAGGACGAATGTCGAATGACGAAAATCAAATGACGAAGGACGAAAGTCCAAGGACGAACCAGACCGGTGCCAGGCGAGGGCCCGGCGTTTCGTCATTCGACATTCGTCACTCGACATTCGACATTCGTCATTTGACTTTCGTCATTTGACTTTCGTCCTTCTCTTTTCCTTCGTGCCTCGCGCTACGCCTACTCCCACGCCTCCGGCTCGCCAATCACCCGAAGGTAGTTTGCCAGCCGGTTCTGGAGGTCGAGGATGTTCTGCCATTGCCGCTGTTGGAGGACCACCTGCTCGGAACGTGGTGGGATGCGGACGGACTGAACCAACTGGCGAAGTCGCAGGTGGAAGTACTGGAGCAGTTCGGAGAGCTGGGCAGACTGCCCGGCCGTCAACCCCGCTGGCAAGTCGGGGGGAAGCAGGGTGTGCAACGTGTTCTCGGCGCCCGGCTCGTCGCCCCAAAGGAACTCGGATTGCAGCGCGGCGGTCGCGGCGAGGTGGTCGAGTTCATCGACTTCCAACGTGACGCCCGACGAGAGATCGACGCCTCGCAGACGGGCCAGCCGCTGGGCAATCTCCTCCTCCGAGCCAAAGAGCAGGATCGAGCGGCCGATCGAGATGACATCGCCCGGCCGGAGGATCCACAACTGGACACTCTCGCCGTTGACCTTCGTGCCGTTGGTGCTTTCGAGGTCGGTCAGCACCAGCTTGTCCTGGTCTTCCTGGATCTTCAAATGGAAGCGGCTGACCCGTTCGTCGTTCAACTGAACGACGTTCCCTTCTTCGCGGCCCACCGTCACCGGCGTCGGGACGTTCGAGAAGACGCGGCCGCGGTCAGCCCCATCCAACACCCGCAAGGTCACCAGCGCCATGGAAGCCACTCGACAGGTTGGCAGCCGAAAAGCAACGGATCGGTCGATTTTGGGCTTATACCACGCCCAAGGGGCGGCGGCAAGCGGCCCCGTCGCGTGGGGGACCAACCGTGCCAGCGATCTCAACGCGTAGGAAGGCCATCGCGAAGTCGAATGGCCAACCGCGACTTTCGCGCAGGTTGCCGCGCGGCTCCCCGTTGCCGACCGACGGCCGGGATGGTACGCTTTACAGATAGAACATGCGGGGACAGGTAGCTCAGTTGGTAGAGCACTGGACTGAAAATCCAGGTGTCGCCGGTTCAATCCCGGCCCTGTCCACTGGCAACGTGATGCCGAGGAGAACGGCTTGCGAGTCATCATCGCGAGCCGTTGTTCATTTCGGGGGCGGTTCTTCGAATGCGGGGGCGGGCGTCTCGGCGAAACGAACGACATTGGCACATTGTTTGCACCTCTGCGAGAAGCAGAACCACTCACCCCAATACCCCTGCGGTCCGCCACTGGACCGCTGGGGCCGGAACAGAGAAGAGATATTTCTCCGGGGTCGGCAGACGGAAGAGGTACAACTTTTCGGGTTCGGAACACGAGGAGGCACCGTCGGAACACACGAGAACGAGGCAACCCTCCCGACGGGTCGGAAGTACCCGCTTCCGAGTACCGCAGGCGAGCTGGGGTTGGTAGCCCAACCAAACCCAGCTCGCCTGCTTCGTTTTGCTACAGCATTTTTGAACAGGTGTTGCGTTTTGCGACACCTGAAAACTGCGTGAACCAGTGCCCCCTTTCTTCTTCCGGCTGGGGTGCGGTAACATATGCATTCTGCCGAAGCGCGTATCTGTCCGATCTAGCCCCCGACCGATCCAGGAGGGCACGCCGCAATGCTGGAGTTGGAACAGGAGACTCGCCGTTGGACAGTCTCGGACGCCGCCGATCTGTACGAAGTCGCGGCGTGGGGCAAGGGGTATTTCTCGATTAGCGACCAGGGGCATCTCTGCGTTCATCCCACCAAGGAACCGCACCGCTCGATCGACCTGAAGCAACTCGTCGATCGACTGGAGATTCGCGGCATCCACGCCCCGGTACTCATTCGCTTTGGGGATATCCTGAAGCACCGCTTGGGGGAGATTCACGCGGCTTTTCAGCAAGCCATCCGCGAACACGAGTACCGCGGCGGATACCAGTGCGTGTTCCCCATCAAGGTGAACCAGCAGCGGCAGGTCGTCGAGGAGATCATGGACTACGGCCGGCCCTACCACTTCGGGCTGGAGGCCGGGAGCAAGCCCGAACTCTTGGCCGTCATCGCCTTGACCTCGAACGACATGCCGATCGTTTGCAACGGGTTCAAAGACGACGAGTTCATCGAGATGGCCATGCTGGCCCAGAAGATCGGCCGGCAGGTATTCGTCGTCGTCGAGAAGTACACCGACTTGGAGCTGATCCTCCAGAAGTCCGAACAGGTGGGGGTGCGGCCGAAGATCGGCATCCGCGTGAAACTGGCGGCGCCGGGCTCGGGGCGGTGGCAGTCGTCGGGTGGGCATCGCTCGAAGTTCGGGCTGTCGGTCAGCGAGATCTTGCGGGCGCTGACCGAATTGAAGTCCCGAGGCATGGAAGACTGCCTGAAACTGCTTCACTTTCACCTGGGAAGCCAGATCACGAACATCCGGCACATCAAGCGGGCGATTGTCGAGGCGGCCCGGGTCTACGCCGACCTGGCCCGGCACGGCGCCGGCCTGGAGATCCTCGATGTGGGCGGCGGCCTGGGCGTCGACTACGACGGCTCGCAGACCAATTTCGAGTCGAGCGTCAACTACACGCTCCAGGAATACGCCAACGACGTCGTGTACCACATCCAGAACGTATGCGACGAGGCGGGCGTGGCCCATCCGACGATCTTCTCGGAAAGCGGCCGGGCGGTCGTGGCCTACCACAGCGTGCTGGTGTTCAACGTGCTCGGCGTGACCGGGTTGGGCGACAACGACATTCCGCTTGAGCTGCCCGACGACGCCGAGCAACCCCTCGTCGACCTCTTGGAGGCCTACCGCGGCCTGAACGTGCGCAACGTGCTGGAAAGCTATCACGACGCCCAGCAGGCCCTCGACACGGCCATGAACCTCTTCGGCGCCGGCTATCTGCCGCTGGAGCAGCGGTGCCAGGCCGAAAACCTCTTCTGGGCGATCTGCCGGAAGACGCAGCGGCTGATCCGTCAACTCGAGTACGTGCCCGAGGAACTGGGCGTGCTCGACTGGATGCTCAGCGAGACCTACTTCTGCAATTTCTCGCTTTTCCAGTCGATTCCCGACAGTTGGGCGATCAAGCAGCTCTTTCCCATCATGCCGATCCACCGCCTCGACGAGCGGCCCACGCACCAGGCCGTGTTGGGCGACATCACCTGCGACTCGGACGGGAAAGTCGACCGGTTCATCGACCGCCGTGACGTGAAACGGACCCTTCCCCTGCACACCCTCGACGACCGGCCCTACTATCTCGGCGCGTTCCTGGTGGGCGCGTACCAGGAGATCCTCGGCGACATGCACAACCTCTTCGGCGACACGAACGCGGTCCACGTGAGCATGGACCCGGGCGACGAAGTGGTGGTCGAGGCGGTGATCAAGGGCGACACCGTCAGCGAGGTGCTTCAGTACGTCGAGTTCGATCCGCGGTCGCTTTCGCGCCAGATGCGTTCGTCGGTCGAGCAGGCCATCCGCGAGAACCGCATCGACGACCGGCAAGCCGGTCGGCTGTTGCGGTTCTACGAGCAAGGGTTGGAAGGGTACACGTATCTCGAGGACGGCAGGGAGCGCTGATGGGCGACTTCGCCTCGCTGCTCCAGATGCTCGCCATGATGGCCCTGGTGGTCTTGGGGTTTCGCCTGTTCATCCGGCGGCCCCGGGGCGTCACCCAGGACGACCCGCCCGGCGTGCGCACCGTGGTGGTGTTTTCCGGCGACGACCGGGAGTTCTTCCGGGACGACGAGCCGGAGGGCCCCTTGGTCGGCATCCGCCTTTTCACGGCGATGCTCGAGGGACTGGCGTCGGACGGGATCGTCATCGCGCGGCGCCGCCCGGTGGATTGCGCGCAAGGGGCCGAGTGCGTGGTCGACGGCCAGCGCTATGGCCTGGTGCTCGAATGGCTCGATCCGCGGTGGGTCGCCAGCGTCGAGTGGGCGCCCACATGCGCGGCCGAGCGGCGCCATATCGCCTGGACCCACCAGGTCTATGCCCCGCCCGACAGCCAGGCCCTTCGCCGCCTCTTGGAAACGCTCGATCTGTGGCTCAAGCGCCACCCGAAGCTCCACCACGTGCGCTGGCACCGCAAGGAACGCTGGTTTCAGGAAGACGCGACGGACCCGGCCGACGGGCCGTTCGAATCTCGGTAGCCGTTCACGGGGACCATGCCCTTCGGACGTGCCTCTTGCCAGCCTGTGAACGACCGAATGGCACGCCGTGAACGATCGTGACGTGCGTGGCCCGTCGACTCAAGCCACGCCCGTCGCTTCGCTCCGGGCGTGCCACCCGACCCGGGCGTGCCACCCGAGCCGGGTTACTCCACCTTCCATTCCAGGATGCCTGCCGACCATTTCGGTTGGAGCTGCGCCTCGATACGCAGGGCCTTGGTGACCACCGGCTTGAACGTGACCCGGTTGAACTTGTCTTGCTCGACGCCGTAGGCCGAGGCCCCTTCGACCGGCTTCCATTGGTCGCCGTCGCGGTACAAGAGTCGCCACGACTGGGGCACCCGGCAATGGCGCTGGACGCGCCCGTCGTCGAACCAGTAGACCGACACGGCCGAGACCTTCTGCGGCGAGGGGAATTCGTACTCGACCCATTCCTTGGTGCCCAGGCGGTCGTACCAGGTGAATCGGGGTATGTCGTGGTCGCACGAGTTCTTGGGTTCGATCTCATCGCACAGCGCGGTCGGGGTGCCGCCGAATCGGTCGCAGAACGAGGCCGTGGCCTTGGTCTGTTCGGCCAGCGTCGGCGGCGTGCTGGGCCCGAGGGTGGCCGGGTCGAGCGGCCGGTAGAGTCGGCCTTCCCAAGCCGGGTCGTCGGTCTTGGGGGTTTTCGCCTTGCCGTCCTGCCGCACCCACACCACCATCTCGCCCGGCGCACGGTGGTCCCAGGCGTAGTAGGGCACGGCGGTCACGGGGCGGTCGCCGCGGGCGAGGGCCTTGATCACCGTCACGCCGCCGAGGAGATCGTCGCGGTGTTCCGTGGCGAACTTGGGGTCGCGCGCGAGGACGAGGTTCCGCACGGGCCCGCCGTTGTCGACCGCCTCGAAGCAGTAGACGATCGGGCCCCGCCGGATCGCCACCCGGCCGTGGTCCGCCTTGACCTTGGGATGGGCCTCGATCCGCTCGACGGGCATGGGCAGGTCGAGGACGATCACCTCGCCCGGCACCCAGAGGCCGCGAAGCCGCGCGTAGCCCTTGTCCATGCGCACCTGGATGCCTTTGGCCGGGTCGTCGGCAATGGTCGACTTCTCGACGCCGATTTGCGCGTCCTTCGACCAACCGGGAATCCGCAGGCAGATGTCGAACGGGCCGGGGCTCTCGGCCTCGACGCGAATCCGCACCTTGCCGTCCCACGGATATTGCGTGTCTTGGGTCAACTTGACTTTGGTTCCCTTGACCGGCACGGTGGCTGTCCCCGCCACGTAGAGGTTCACGAACACGCCTTCGTCGTTGGTCGCGTAGACGTACCCGGGCACCGAGGGGACGAGCCGAACCACGTTGCTCGGGCAGCACGCGCAGCCGAAGAACGGCTGGCGGTGGTGGTTGCCCGCCGAGGCCAGCGGGTTGACGTAGAAGAAGTGCTGGCCGTCCAGGGCGATGCCCGAGAGCACGCCGTTATAGAGGGCCTGTTCGAGCACGTCGGCATAGCGGGCATCGCCGTGCAAGAGGTTGAGGCGATGGGCCCAGAACACCAGGCCGATCGCCGCGCAGGTCTCGCAATAGGCCGATTCGTTGGGCAGTTCGTAGGCGTCGCCGAAGGCCTCGCCCTCGTGCC
>JANLFZ010000094.1 GCA_024653385.1 Thermoguttaceae bacterium
TGGTCAACAAGGCGCTTCCTGCCGCGGGCCTGGTGACGATGCACTCGGGCAATGCCAGCGGGCTGGATCGTGCCGCGGGCCGGCTGGTGATCAAGCCTTCCGGCGTGGACTACGACGCGCTGACCCCGGAGATGCTCGTCGAGGTCGACCTGGCCACGGGCGAGGTGGTCGGCTCAACCCTGCGCCCGAGCGTCGATCTGCCGCACCATTTGTTCCTGTACCGGAACATGCCGGGCGTGGCCGGGATCGTCCACACGCACAGCAACTACGCCACGGCCATGGCCGCGTTGGGCCGCCCCATTCCCGTGTGCCTGACCGCCATTGCCGACGAGTTCGGGGCCGAGATCCCCTGCACTCCCTACGTCGACAACGAGGGCGACCACATCGGCCAGGCCATCCTGAAATACCGCAACCGCGCCCCGGCGATCCTCCTGGGCAACCACGGGGTCTTCGCCTGGGGGCCGACGCCCCACGCCGCCCTGAAGGCCGCCGTGATGATCGAAGACGTGGCCAAGACGGTCCACCTGGCCCTTCAGCTCGGCCAGCCCTACGAACTTCCCCAGGAGGAGATCCGCAAGTGGTACGACCGGTATCATTTCGCGTATGGACAGAAGTGAGGGGAATGTCGAATGACGAATGTCGAATGACGAAGGACGAAGGACGAAAGAAGATTGAATGACGAAGGATGAAACGGACGGTTTTCGTCATTTGGTTTTCGCCATTCGCCATTCGCCATTCGACCTTCGGCCTTCCTATGATCAGCCCCGGAGATGCTAAGATGCCGTTGGCCCACGCCCCCGTGCGACTCGGTTTCGTGCCCGCGAATCGGGCCGGATTCAGCGACCAGTTAGCCGCGACCATGCGCGACCAGGCGGTCGAGGCGATGCGCCGGGCCGGGGTCGCGCTGGTGGTCCCCTCGCCCGAGGAGACCAAGGTGGGCTGTGTCGAGAACCGCCGCGAGGCGGAGATCTGCGCCGAGTTGTTCCGCCGGGCGAACGTCGAGGGCATTGTGATCGGGGCCGTCAATTTCGGCGAAGAGCAGGCCGCGGCGTGGACCGTCCGGCAGGCGCGGCTCGACGTGCCGGTGTTGATCTTCGGCTGCCAGGAGGAAGAGACGCTTACCCCGCGCACCGCCAGGCGCGATGCGTTTTGCGGGCTGTTGTCGATCGGCGAAGTGCTCCGCCAGCTCGGTGTGCGCTACTCGGTGGCCCGGCGACCGATCTGCTTTCCCAAGGATCCCTCGTTCGCCCAGGACATCGACTGGTTCAGCCGCGTGTGCCGGGTGGTCGGCGGTCTGCGCCATGCGCGGTACGGCCAGATCGGCGCCCGGCCCGATGCCTTCTGGACGTGCCGCTACGACGAGAAACAGCTTCAACGTTTGGGACCGACGGCCGTGGTGCTGGACCTTTCGGAGGTCATTGCCGGAGCCAACGCGGTAGCGGAGTCCGATCCCGAGTTGGCGCGGACCATCGAGTCGATCCGGGCGTATGCCGACACCTCGGGCGTTCCGCGCGAGAGCCTCCTGCGCAGCGCCCGGCTCGAGGTGTTCCTGCGCCGCTGGCGCGAGGCCAACGCGGTCGATGCCTTGGCCATCCAGTGCTGGACCTCGCTTCAGAAGAACTTCGGCGTGTGCAGTTGCATGACCATGGCCCGGTTCGGCGACGAGGGATTTCCCAGCGCGTGCGAGGCCGACATTCTCGGCGCGATGTCGATGCACGCCGCGATGCTGGCCAGCGGCCGGCCCGCTGCCCTGGCCGATTGGAACAACCTGCACAACGAGGACGACGAACTGGCCAACCTCTGGCACTGCGGGGTCTTTCCCGCGTCGTTTTCCAGCCGCGGGGCGCGGATCGCCGTCCACGAGCTAATGGTGGCCGGCGGCGGGGCGCCGCGCGACCGCGCCTATGGCGTGGTCGAACTCGTGGCCGATCCCTCGCCGTTGACGCTCTGCCGCGTCACCCAGGACGCCGACGGCGACTGGAAGGCGGTCATCGCCCAAGGCAACATCGAGCCCAACCGCGCCGAAACCCTCGGCGGCTATGGCTGGTGCCGCATCGAACGCCTCTTGCACCTGTACCGCAACGTACTGTTGAGGCACTTTCCGCACCACGTGGCGATCACTCAGACCCACGTGGGCAGCGTGCTTTGGGAGGCTCTGGGCAACTACCTCGGCATGGAGGTGTTCCACGCGGCCCAAGAAACGCCCGGCCTCTATACGCCCTGGTCGCCGTTCTGAACAGCGCTCGGCAGCGCTCGGCGCGGGTCTTGTCGGCGCTGGGCGCGGGTCTCCCGACCCCGCCGCCTGCCGCATTGACAGCCGGCCGCAGAACTGCTACCGTCAGACTCGCGTTCGGCGCGGATTTGTCATCGCTCGGCGCGGATCGTCCGCGTTCGGCGCGGGTCTCCCGACCCTGCCGACGCCGGACCGCAGGTCTCGCCGCGCGAGGAGACCTTCGGTCGGCCAAGGGGTGCGGTCCGGAGACCGCACCCCAGCGCAGCGCGGTCGGCCAAGGGGCGCGGTCGGGAGACCGCACCCCAGCGCACAGCAGACCGTACCCCAGCGCACTGGAGACCGAACCACGGCGCGACGGCGCCGCAACGCGATCTTCGTGAACTTTCTCGGACCCGGTTTGGTTTGGAATCGCTCATGACCAGTCTGAACATCCGCAAGGACCCGTGCGAATTGGATTTTCTGTCCCTCGGGGCGCTCGTTCATCGTCTCGATCCGGGGGTGATCCCGTTCCGCAAGGCCCGCTCGGTCGAGATCCACGTCTCGGGCGGCGAATACAACGTGGCGGCCGGGTTGTCGGACGCTTTCGGGCTGCGCACGGGCATTGCCACGGCCATGGTCCGCTATGGCATCGGCGAGCTGGTCCAGGCCCGGGTGCGCGAGATGGGGGTGACGCCCTATTACAAGTGGTTCGACCACGACGGGGTTCGGGGGCCGAACATCGCCACGGTCTACAGTGACCGCGGGTACGGCGTGCGCCCGCCGGTGGTCTTCTACAACCGGTCGAACGAGGCCGGCGCCATGCTCAAGCCCGGCGACTTCGACTGGGCCGGCATTTTCGGCCGGGGCGTGCGGTGGTTCCATTCCGGCGGCATCTTCGCCGCCCTCTCCGACACGACCTCGGAGCTGATCGTCGAGGCCATGCAGGCCGCCAAGAAGACCGGCACCATCAACTCGTTCGATCTGAACTACCGGGCGAAACTCTGGGCGCCGATCGGCGGGCGCCAGCGCGCCCAGACCGTCCTGCGGCGGATCGTCAGCCAGGTCGATGCCCTGATCGGCAACGAAGAGGACCTCCAGTTGGGCCTGGGCATTGCCGGCCCCGAGGCGACCTCGAAGTCGAAACTCGATCCCGAGACGTTCTTTGGCTTGATCGGGCGCGTGGTCGAGCAGTTCCCCAATGTGAAGATGGTCGCCACCACCCTGCGGCAGGTCCACTCGGCCAACCGGCACGATTGGGCGGCCGTGCTCTGGCTGGACGGCCAGCGCTACGTCACCCCGACCTGCCAACTCGACGTGCTCGATCGCATCGGGGGCGGCGATGGTTTTGCCGCCGGGTTGATTTACGGACTGATCTCGGGCCGGTCGCCCGAAGAGGCCCTGCGCCTCGGTTGGGCGCACGGGGCCCTCTTGACCACCTTCCCGGGCGACGTGACCATGGCGACGCTGGCCGAGGTCGAGGCGTTCGCCAAGGGCGGATCGGCCCGGGTGCAGCGGTAGCGCGCCTTGCGAAGCCCGTCGCCGGCGACCATAATCGGCGGTCGTCTTCGTTCCTCCCCCACCTCCCGAAGAGAGAGCCAGCCATGAGCCATCCCACCGAGCACGCCTCGTCCCGTCGCGACTTCCTGAAAACCACCGGCCGTCTCACGGCCGCCACGGCGTTGGCGGGCGTGGCCATCCCGCATGTTCATGCCGCGGAGAACAACACGATCCAGGTCGCCCTGATCGGGTGCGGGGGGCGCGGCACGGGGGCGGCCAGCAACGCCCTGTCGGTCAAGAACGGCCCGATCAAGCTCGTGGCCATGGCCGACGTCTTCGAACGCAAGCTGTCGGGTAGTTACGCGAACCTCAAACGGCAGCACGAAGCCCAGGTCGACGTGCCCGAGGAACGCAAGTTCCTCGGATTCGACGCCTACCGCAAGGCGATGGACTGTCTGAAGCCGGGCGACGTCGCGATCTTCGCCACGCCGCCGGCGTTCCGCTGGGTCCACTTCACCTATGCCATCCAGAAGGGCCTCCATGTGTTCATGGAGAAACCCGTCACGGTCGATGGCCCCACGACGCGGCGCATGCTCAAGCTGGCCGAGGAATCGCAGAAAAAGAACCTCAAGGTGGGCGTGGGGCTGATGGTCCGGCATTGCCGCGGCCGGCAGCAACTGTTCGACCGCATCAAGTCGGGCGAGATCGGCGACATCGTGGCGCTGCGTGCCTACCGCATGGGCTCCGGCGGGGGCACCGCCGGCCCCAAGCCCGAGAACCAGAGCGAACTGCTCTACCAGGTCCAGCGATTCCACGCCTTCCTCTGGGCCAGCGGGGGCGTGTACAGCGACTACTATATCCACCAGATCGACGAGTGCTCGTGGATGAAGGACGCCTGGCCGATCAAGGCGCAAGCCGTCGGCGGGCGGCACTTCCGCGGCAACTCGCTCGACCAGAACTTCGATACCTACTCGGTCGAGTACACCTATCCCGACGGCACGAAGCTGTTCTACTACGGGCGGAACATCCCCGGCTGCCACAACGAGTTCGCCAGCTATGCCCACGGCACCAAGGGCGCGGCGATCATCTCGACCTCGAGCCACACGCCGGGCCGCGTGCGCACGTTCAAGGGTCACAACATGACCAAGGACGAACTCTTGTGGGCCTTTCCCCAGCCCGAGAAAAGCCCCTACCAGCTCGAGTGGGACGACCTGATCGACGCGATCCGGCAAGACAAGCCCTACAACGAGGCCAAGCGCGGGGCCGAAGCGAGCCTGGTGACGTCGATGGGCCGCATGGCCGCCCACACGGGACAGATCGTCACGTTCGACGAGATGCTGAACCACCCGCACGAGTTCGCCCCCGATGTCGACAAACTGACCGATCGTTCTCCGGCCCCGCTGACGTTGGGCCGCGACGGCAAGTACCCTGTCCCGCAGCCCGGGCTGATCAAACAGCGCGAGTACTGAGGCGACGCGCTTTGCCGGGCAGGAAGGGCGGTCCGCAAAGCGTTGAAAACGTGTCGCGCGGGCGGGATAATGGGGTTCTTGGTAGCCGTTCCCGGGCACTGTCCCGGTTTTCGCGGCGAAGGAGCGCGAAAATGGGAGTGTCCCTTTCGGGCGTGAAGGGACTGCCATGCCTCACGACGTACTCGATTTCCGCAGCGACACGGTGACCCGGCCTACCCCGGCCATGCGCAAGGCCATGGCCGAGGCCGAGGTCGGCGACGACGTGCTCGGCGACGACCCGACGGTGCTTCGCCTTCAGGAGCGGGTGGCCGGCATCCTGGGCAAGGAGGCGGCGCTTTTCGTGCCCTCGGGCACGATGTCGAACCTCATTGCCGTGCGGCTGCACTGCAAGCCGGGCGAGGAATTCCTCTGCGAGGCCGGCTGCCACGTCTACAACTTCGAGCAAGCCGGGTACGCGCAGCTTTGCGGCGTGGCGGCCCGGGCCGTCGAGGGGACGCACGGCGTCCTCCGGGTCGAGCAGCTCGAGGGACTGATCCGCCCCGACAACGCCCACTTCGCGCGCACCCGCATGGTCGCCCTCGAGAACACCCACAACCGCGGCGGCGGCCGGATCCAACCCTATGCCCACGTCGAGGCCATCACGCGTTGGGCCCACGACCACGGGTTGACGACCCATCTGGACGGCGCGCGGCTCTTCAACGCGGTCGTGGCCACCGGCATCGAGCCGACGCGGTGGACGCGCCACTTCGACACGGTCAGCGTCTGCTTCAGCAAGGGTCTCGGCGCGCCGGTAGGTTCGGCCCTGTCCGGCCCGCGCGATTGGATCGCCGAGGCGGTCCGCCACCGCAAGGTGCTCGGCGGCGGGATGCGCCAGGCCGGAGTATTGGCGGCCGCGGCCCTGTTTGCCCTGGAGCACCACGTGGACCGTCTGGCCGAGGACCACGCCAATGCCCAGCGTCTGGCCGAGGGCATTCGCGGGATCGATCGGCTCCGCCTCGACCCGCCCACGGTCGACACGAACCTCGTGTTCTTCCACGTCGATCGGGCCTGGGGCCCGGCGGCCGAGTTCTCGGCCGAATTGAAGCGTCGCGGGCTGTTGATGCTTGCCACCAGTCCGACGATGATCCGCGCCGCCACGCACCTCGATGTGGACCGCGACGACGTGGAGCGCGCGATCGGCATCCTGGCGGAGGTCGCCGCGCTGCGAAGGCCCTCGCAACGGCCCGCGGAGGTGTCGTGACGGTTCGCGAAGTCCGCCTCCCTCGCGCCGATGTCTTGGATCCCTTTGGATGACTGCTGGTTCCTTTCCGGTCCCACGGCGTCCGGGAAGTCGGCCGTCGGGATCGCCCTGGCGCGATCTTTGGACGCCGAAATCGTGTCGATGGACTCGATGGCGCTCTATCGGGGCATGGACCTTGGAACGGCGAAGCCGACGCCGGACGAGCGGGCCGCGGTGCCGCACCACCTCATCGACGTGGTCGAGCCGCACCAGGAGTACAGTCTTGCCGAATACGTGGCGGCCGCACATCGGGCCGCCGCGTCGATCCGCCAGCGCGGCCGCCGCGTGCTGTTCGTCGGCGGCACGCCGCTGTACCTGAAGGCCCTGTTGCGCGGCATCTTCGAGGGGCCCGCGGCCGATCCCGAGTTGCGCCGTCGCCTGGAGGACGAAGAACGCCGGTTCGGGCCGGGCCATCTTCACCGCCGGCTCGCCGCGGTGGATCCGGCGGCCGCCGCGCGACTCCATCCGAACGATACCCGGCGCCTCGTGCGCGCGCTGGAGGTCTACGAGAAGACCGGCCGGCCGATCAGCGAGTACCAGGTGCAATTCAATGCGCCCCGGCCGGCGCCGCCGCGGCACGTGTTCGTGCTCGATTGGCCGCGGGACGAACTCGTCCTTCGCATCGACCGGCGTGTCGACGCGATGTTCGCGGCAGGTCTGGTCGACGAGGTGCGGCGTCTGGCGGCCGGGCCCTTGCCGCTGAGCCGGACGGCTCGGCAGGCGCTTGGGTATCGGGAGGTTCTTGAGCACCTTGCCGGCGTGCGCGGCCTGGCGGAGACGATCGACCGGGTCAAGATCCACACGCGGCAGTTCGCCAAACGCCAGTCCACGTGGTTCCGCAGCCTCAGCGAGTGCCGGTTCGTGCCCCTGCGCGGCGAGCTGGATCCCGTTCGTGTGGCCCAACGACTCTGCGCCGACGCCTGAAGACGAAAACTCATTGACAGCGCCGGCGGAATCGAGTAGGGAAGGGGATAGGTGCCAGCACGGAGACCGACACTCCTTCGATCGGGGGGTGAGCCCATGACCAGGACATTCTGGGGGCGTCTTCTCGCGCGGCTTCAGGGGGTCTGGGGCGACTCGCAGCGGCCCGGCGTCAGACCGCCTCGCACACGATGTCTGAGCCGTTCGATCGAGGCGCTGGAATCGCGCCGGCTTCTGGCGATCGAACTCGGCCCGCAAACACTCTCGAGCGTCGCCGCGCCGGACGCCCGCGACGACTATTACTGGACGCCGGCCGACACGACGTTGGTGGTGCCGGCCCCGGGCGTGCTGGCCAACGATCACGACCCCGACGGCCAGCGTCTGGAGGCGTGGAATCTCTATGGCAACATGGAGCTGGAGCACGGCGTGTTGATCTGGGACTTTTGGCAGACCGACGGGTCGTTCACGTACGTCCCGAAGGCCGGCCACAACGGCCGCGATCAGTTCACCTATCTTGCGGTCGACCCGGACGGCAACGGCGATCAGGCCACGGTGACCATCGACGTAGGCATCTTCAACCGCGCCCCCTACGTGGCCAACCCGATCGACAGCATCACGGTCGATCAGGGCGCCTCGGACACGGTGATCGACCTGGCCGGGGTCTTCGACGACCTCGATCTTCCCCGGGGCGATCAGCTCACGTACAGCGTGACCGTTTCACCGCCGATCCTTCCGATCGTCGACCAGGTGAGCCAGTCGAGCTATGCCGATATCCACGGCAACCTGCTCTACACGCGCTTGGGCGATGACCGGGGCTACGGCAGCCCGCAGCACGACCTGGCCCGCGACAACATCTACAACTACTTCCAGGACCTGGGACTGGTCACCAGCTTCGACACCATCTACGACGTCCAGGACATCCTCGGCGACTGGTACCATTTCGATCCGCCGCTGGTGAATGTGGTGGGCGTGAAGCCCGGCCTGACCCGGCCTCAAGACGTTTATCTGGTCGGGGCGCACTACGACTCGGTACACAACCCCGGGGCGGACGACAACGCCAGCGGCGTGGCGGGCGTGATGGAACTCGCCCGCGCGCTCTCGGCCCACTCGTTCGACGCCACGCTGGTGTTTGTCGCCTTCGACGGCGAGGAGGAAGGGCTGTTCGGATCGATGCACTACGCCGAGTTCCATGCCAACGACCAGAACATCCCGGGCTTCTCCTCGCAAATCCTGGGCATGATCAGTCTCGACATGATCGGCTACAACCAGTCGGGCGAGGGCCGCGACCTGGTGAGCCTTTACGACTCGGACGACCAGGGGCCGATCAAGTCCAGACTGCTCGATGCGGTGGCCGAGTACGGAGCGGGGCTTTCGGCCGCGAACGCCGGCGCGTTGGACTTGAGCGATCACGCCCCGTTCGAATGGTTCGGCGTCGACGCCGCGATGGTCATCGAGAGCGCGATGGACGATCCCTTGGGAACCTCGGAGTTCAATAACCCCTACTATCATACGGCCAATGACGCGGTCGAAACGCCCGACTACATCGACTACGCGTACGCAACCAAGATCGTGCGCGCGGTCGCCGGCTACCTGGCTCAGTCGGCCCAACCGCGCGCCGTCGTCGATGCCTTGACCGCGCGCCTGGAGGGCGAAGTCCTCACGCTCCACTACGACCCGGCCAGGTCCGGCGGCGCGGTCGTGACCGTCCGTGCCACGGATACGGGCGGGTTGTTCGTCGAGGAATCCTTCTCGGTCACGGTCAACCCGGTCGCCGGCGTCGTGATTACCGAGTCGGGCCCGTCGACCGACGTGACCGAGGGGGGCAGCGGCGACACCTACGAGATTTCCCTCACCCGGGCCCCCACGGCCGACGTGACGGTTTCCGTGGCCGCACCGGCGGGCCAACTGACGGTGTCGCCCGCAAGCGTGACCTTCACGCCGGGGGATTGGGGGCCCCGAACGATTACCGTCGACGCCGTGGACGACGGCGTGCGCGAAGGGCCGCACCTGGTCGAGATCACGCACACCGTATCGAGCGCCGACGCGCGGTACGACGGCCTCGCGGCGCCTCCGGTGACGGTCCACGTGATCGACAATCATCCGATCGCGGCGTTTTTCGCCTCGCCCGCCTCGGCAAGCCCGACGCAGCCGGTCCTGTTCGACGCCGGCGGCTCGACCCACGGCCGGCCGGACCGGACCATCGTGGCCTACCATTGGGACTTCGGCGATGGCCAGACCCTTTCGACCACCTCGCCCACGACCACCCACGCCTACGACCGGTTCGGCACGTACACGGTGACGCTCACCGTCACCGACGACAACGTGCCCGCCCGAACCGACTCGGTCGAGGCCATGATCGCGGTCGATCAAGGGAACCAGCCACCGGTGGCCGACCCGGGCGGACCGTACACGATCGAGGAGGGACAGCCATTGCGCCTCGATGCCGGGTTCTCGTCGGATCCGGATGCCGCCTTCGGCGATGCGATCGTCGCGTACGCCTGGGACCTGGACCACGACGGCCAGTTCGACGACGCGGCCGGCGCAAGTCCCCAGGTCGAGGTGCCGTGGGCCTCGCTTGCCGGCCGGTTCGCGATCGGGGTAGCTCATCCGATCGCGGTGCGGGTGACCGACCGCTTCGGGGCGACCGGCGAGGCATCGACCACGCTGACCGTCATCGCGCCACAGGACGCGGGCCAGGTCGACTTGCTCGAACTGGCGGGCCAGGACCCGTCGGCCGGCCCGATCTGGTACGAGCTGCAAACCGCGCGTCCCGGATTCTTGACCGTGCTGGCCCACGCCTCGACCCCGGCCGATACGTTCGATCTGGCCCTGTTCGACGCCGCGCTCTCGCCGGCGCCCTTGGCCGAGTCGGCGGCGACCGCGGACGGTCGCCAGCGCCTCGATTGGCCGGCTTCGGCGGCGGGCCAGACCTATTATGTGCGCCTCCGCGGAACAGCGACCGACGTGGATCTTCGGGTCGTCAACCTGGTCCAGCCGACCGGCAACGGCGTGATGGTCTTCGGCACCGCGCAGGAGGACCAGTTCGAGTTCACGGCCGGCGCGGTGCCGCGCCTCGTGATCGACGGGGTGGCGTACGAGTTTCCCGGCGGCGCCGCCGTGGTGTTCGACGGCGGCTCCGGGGACGATGCGGCCGTGCTCACCGGGACCCCGGCGGCGGAATACGCCTGGCTCCGCCCCGGCAGCGGATCGCTCGCCGGCGACGGCTACTCGGTGCGCGTTTCGAGCGTGGCCGACCTGGCGCTGCACGGCGGAGGCGGCGGCGATCGGGTTCGGTTCGACGGCGTGGATTCGTTCGAAGCATGGTCCACCCATGCCGTGACGGCCGGCCCGGGCTTCGACCATAGGGCCTACGGGTTTTCGAGCGT
Organism: Thermoguttaceae bacterium; assembly: GCA_024653385.1. Lineage (GTDB taxonomy): Bacteria > Planctomycetota > Planctomycetia > Pirellulales > Thermoguttaceae > JANLFZ01. The sequence continues at coordinate 10,765 of JANLFZ010000094.1, forward strand.
GACGGCCCATGCCCGGCCCGACGGCAACGGCACGGCCGTGCTGCACGCCGCGTCATCGGCCGACCGGTACGTGGGCACGGCCCAGTCCGGCGTGCTGCGTGGGCCGGAGCTGTCGGTGACGGCCGCGGGATTCGCCACGGTCATTGCCCAGGGCCTCGCCGGCGGAAACAACGTCGCCTACCTCTACGGCACGCCCCAGCGCGACCTGTTCGAGGCCGGGGCAGGCCACGCGGTGCTCTCGGGCGGCGGGCGCACGCACCAGGTCGACGACTTCCGCACGGTGTACGCCTTTGCCACGCCGGGTGACGACGAGGCCCGATTGCACGACACGCCGGGGTCCGAGACGTTCGTCGCGTATCCCACCTGGGCGATGCTTGCCGGCTCAAGCGGCACCGTGCGCGCAACCGGGTTCCCCACGGTGCGCGCGACCTCGACGGCCGGCGCGGCGCTCGATCTGGCCGTGCTCTACGATTCGGACGCGGCCGATACGTTCGAGGCGCAGGGCGCCTACGGCGCCATGACCGACCACCAGACGTATTTCAACGTGGCCGAGGGCTTCGCCCGGATCGTCGGGCTTGCCCAGCGCGCCGGGCACGATACCGCGGTGTTCCGTTATGCTTCGGCCGTCGATGCCTTCTTCGGCACCAACGACGCGGCCAGGCTCGTCGGTCCCGGATATGCCAACACGGCCTGGGGATTCGAGGAGTCGCGCGCGTACGGCCTGGCGGGCGGCGGTTGGGACCGCGCCGACCTGTTCGACTCCGAGGGCGACGATTTCGTGCTGGCCTCGGGCAACCTGGCGCGCCTGACCTACGGCGATGGCCGGATCATCGAACTCTTCGACATGGAGTGGGTGCGCGCCGTTTCCAGCCGCGGCGGCCAGGACCGCAAGCGCGAGGAGGCCCACGATTACCTCCTGACGCTCGTCGGCCCGTGGCTCGATGCGTAGGAACGCGACCGTCCCGTAGCGTGGGTGCTCCGCACCCAGGCAATCGGCCGTGCGGACAAGAGCACGCGACCTATTTGCCGGCGGGGCCCAGGCGAAGGGCGTCATTTCGCCGGGCGCGGCGGCTCCACGCGCATGTGGAGGTTTTTCACCAGGAAAGCCAACTCGTCGGCCGTCTCCTCGATGCGTTTCATGGTGGGCTTGCCGGCCCCGTGGCCGGCGCGGCTGGTGATGCGAATCAGCGTCGGGGCATCGCCCGCCTGCGCGGCTTGAAGCGCCGCGGCGAACTTGAAGCTGTGGCCGGGCACCACGCGGTCGTCGGTGTCGGCCGTGGTCACCAGCGTGGCCGGGTACTTGGTCCCGGGTTTGATGTTGTGGTAGGGTGAATACGCCAAGAGGGCCTTGAACTCCCGCGGATCGTCGGACGAGCCGTAGTCGTCGACCCACAGCCGGCCCTCGGTGAACTTGTGGAACCGGAGCATGTCCATCACGCCGACCGCGGGCAGGCAGGCCCCGAACAGATCGGGGCGCTGGGTCATCACCGCGCCGACCAACAGTCCGCCGTTGCTGCCCCCCTGGATGGCCAGCTTGTCGGGCCGGGTGTACCGGTTGGCGATGAGCCACTGGGCGGCGGCGATGAAGTCGTCGAAGACGTTCTGCTTCTGGAGTTTCGTGCCCGCCTTGTGCCAGGCCTCGCCGTATTCGCCTCCGCCGCGGAGATTGGGCACCGCGTAGACGCCGCCCATCTCCATCCAGGCCAGGCGTCCGACCGAGAAGCCGGGCGTGATCGAGATGTTGAACCCGCCGTAGCCGTACAAGAGCGTCGGATTCGAGCCGTCGCGCGAAATGCCCTTCTTGTGCGCGAGAAACATCGGCACGCGCGTGCCGTCCTTGCTCGGATAGAAGACCTGGTGGACCTCGTAGTCGTCGGGGTTGAACTTCACCTCGGCCCGGCGCAAGAGCCTGCTCCGGCCCGTGACTAGATCGTAATGGTAGATGCTCGGCGGCGTGGCGAAGCTCGAGAAGGCATAGAAGGTCTCGCGGTCGGCGCGGCGTCCGCCGAAGCCGACGGCCGAACCGATGCCGGGAAACTGCACCTCGCGCACGAACTTGCCGTCCATGGCGAACATCTTGACCAGGGGCTTCACGTCCTTCAGGTACGAGGCGATGAACAGATCGCCCACCAGGCTGACCCGCTGGAGCGTCTCCTCGGCCTGGGGAAGGATCTCCTTCCAATGCGCCCGCTGGGGCTTGCGCAGGTCGATGGCGATGACGCGCCGGCGCGGGGCGTCGAGGTCCGTGCGGAAAAAGAGCACCGGCCCGTCGTTGCCCACCAATGTGAAGTCGTGCTCGAACCGGTCGATGAGATCGGCCGGCATGGCCAGCGGCTCGGCGAGATCCTTGACCGCGACGCGGTACTTGTCGTCGGTGCCCACGCCGATCGTGATCACCAGGTAGCGGCCATCCTCGGTCACCTCGGCCGCGTAGAACCATTCGGGGTGCTCGGGGCGGTAATAGACCAGCACGTCGTCCGATTGCGGCGTGCCCAGGCGGTGGTAGTAGACCTGGTTGTTGAAGTTGAGCGTCTGGAACTCCTCGCCTTTCTTGGGCTGTTCGTAACGGCTGTAGAAGAAGCCCTTGCCGTCCTTGGTCCACGAGGCGTCGGTGAACTTGGTCCAGCGCAGTTCGTCGGGCAGGACGCGGCCCGAGTCGATCTCCAGCACGTGCCAATTGGTCCAGTCGGAGCCTGCCTCGGCCCGGCCGTAGGCCAGGTGCTTGCCGTCGTCGCTGACCGACAGGCCCGCCAGGGCGATGGTGCCGTCCTTCGACCAGGTGTTCGGGTCGAGCAGGACCCGGGCCGGCCCGTCGAGCGAATCCATCACATAGAGCACGGCCTGGTTCTGAAGCCCGTCGTTCTTGAGGTAGAAGTACCGCCCACCCTTCTTGAACGGCGACGAATACTGCGCGTAGTCCCACAGCTCGACCAGCCGCCGCTTGATCGACTCGCGCTGGGGAATCGAGGCCAGGTACGCCTGGGTCACCTGGTTCTGCGCGGCGACCCATTCGGCCACCGGCTTCGACGTGCGAATGTCTTCCTCCAGCCACCGGTAGGGATCCGCGACCTTGACGCCGTGATACACGTCGACGTGCTCGACACGGCGGGTTGCGGGATAGCGGATCGGCTCCCCGCGCCCGGGAAGCGAACCGAAAACGACGATCGCCAGGGCGAGAACCCATCGCATGACGAAGTTCCTCGGTGTTTGTTTCAGGGAAAGCGCCGGCAATCCTTGCACATCCGGGGTGATTCTACGGGCGTCGCGCGGCGGCATCAAGCAACCGGAAGAGCATCGCGTGGACGCGGCGGCCATGGGGCGCGCGGCGGACTTGCGGCGCCGGGGGCCGCTCGGCCAGAATGTCCGGCATGCCGGAGCCTTCGTCCACCCAAGCCGAAGCAGCCGCTGGCCCGAGATACCAGCCCCTGGTGCTCGTTGCGGCAGCGGTCTGCACGGGGATCGTGGCCGACCGCGTCCGGCCACTGCCCGTGGGGGTGTGGTGGGCCGCGACCTTCGTGTCGTGCGGTGCGTGGTGCTTGTTCTGGCGGCGTGGTGGGCAGCGCGTTTCGGGCGTGGCCGCCCTCTTGGCCGCCGCCGCGTGCGGAGCGGCTTGGCACCATTGCCGGTGGCATCTGTTTCCCGAGGGCGATCTGGGCTTCTGCGCCCGCGCCGACGATCAGCCCGTGTGCGTCGAGGCGCTGGTCCTCGTCGGTTCGCGGCGGCAACTGGCGCCCGAACCCAGTCCGTTCAGGCCGTTTCGGCGGGACGAATACGTCCGATTGGAAGTCGAGGTCTTGCGCGTGCGCGACGGGGCCACGTGGAGGGCGGCCACGGGCCGGGCCAGAGTGATCGTCGAACAACCGGGGGAACCGCTTCGGGCGGGCGACCGGGTGCGCATCTTCGCCCAGCTTGTGGCGCCGCGGCATCCCATGAATCCCGGCGAGTTCGACTACGCGGCGCACGCCCGGGCCGATCGCCGGCGCGCGGTCCTCCGCGCCCAGTTCGCGTCGTGCGTGACGGTGATTCGGCCGGGCAGCCGGGCGTCGCCTGCCCGGCTGCTCGAGTCGCTCCGACGCGGGGGCGAACGCCTGCTTTGGCGATACCTCGGCGGGCGCCGGACCGGGCTGGCCTCGGCCGTGCTCCTGGGCGCCCGGGAAGAAGTCACCGCCGAACAAACCGGCGCCTTCATGCAGACCGGCACGATCCACATCCTGTCGATTTCCGGCTTGCACGTGGGAATTCTCGCCGGAACGCTGCTGGCCATCATCCGCGCACTGGGGATGCCTCGCGCGGTCGGCGCGCCGTTGGTCGCGGCCGTGACCGTGCTGTACACGCTCTTGACCGATGCCCAGCCCCCGGCCGTGCGCGCGATGATTCTCGCGCTGGTGTTCTGCGCGGCCTATTGGCTGGGACGGCGCGCGTTGGCCCTCAACTCGCTGGCAGCGGCCGCGATCGGCGTGTTGGTGCTCAATCCCGCCGACCTGTTCCGCGTTGGCGTGCAGTTGTCGTTTTTGTGCGTGATCGGTCTGTCGTGGTTCGCATCGCACCCCCTGGTGCAAGGAAGGCGAGGCGATCCGCTTGACCGGCTGGTCGAAGAGGGCCGGGCGTGGCCCGCGCGTGCCGCCCGGGCGATTGGGCTTTGGCTCTGGCAGATCACCGCGTTGGGCGCGGCCGTCTGGCTGTTGACGCTTCCTCTGGTCATGGCCCGATTCCATCTGCT
>JANLFZ010000095.1 GCA_024653385.1 Thermoguttaceae bacterium
CCCCGCCCCAATCCCTAATCCCTCATCTCTTCTCATCCCCTTCCCGCTAGCCGTCGGCTGCCGGCGCTCTTATAATGCGTGGTTTCGGTGGGGGACGACGCAGATGAGCAGGGTCGCCGGCGAACGGGTCTTGGTGCTCGATTTCGGCTCGCAGTACGCCCAGCTCATCGCCCGGCGGGTGCGCGAACAGCAGGTGTTCTGCGAAATCGTGCGGCACGACTTGCCGGCCGAGCGGATCCGGGAACTGGGCCCGAGAGGCCTGATTCTTTCGGGGGGGCCATCGAGCGTCTACCAGCCCGGCGCGCCGACGTGCGACCCGGCGGTGTTCGATCTGGGCATCCCGGTGCTGGGCATTTGCTACGGGATGCAGTTGGCGTGCGACCTGTTGGGCGGCAGGGTCGATAGCGCCCCGGCGCGCGAGTACGGCCGGGCGCTATGCCGCCGGCTGGGCCCAAGCGACCTCTTCGAAGGAGTTCCCCACGAGTTCCCGGTGTGGATGAGTCACGGCGATCAGGTGAGCCGCGTGTCGGACGACTTCGTGTCGTTGGCCCAGACCGACACCTGTCCCATCGCCGCGGTCCGGCATCGCCGGCGGCCGATCTACGGGCTTCAGTTCCATCCCGAAGTCACCCACACGCCGCACGGAGCCGCGATCCTTCGGAATTTCCTCCTGTCGGTCTGCGGTTGCACCGGCACGTGGAAGCTGGGCGACTTCGCCGAGGAGACGATCGAGGCGATTCGCCGCCGCGTGGACGGGGGCCGGGTGATTTGCGGCTTGTCGGGCGGGGTCGATTCGTCGGTCACGGCCGCGCTGTTGGCCAGCGCCATCGGGCCGCGGCTGTCGTGCATCCTCGTCGATAACGGCCTGTTGCGCAAGAACGAAGCGCAAAGCGTCATCCGCGAGTTCACCGACCACTTCCAGACCGACCTCCACGTGGTCCATGCCGAGGCGCGTTTCCTGGCCGCCTTGGCCGGCGTGGTCGATCCGCAAGAGAAACGGCGTCGCATCGGCCGGGCCTTCATCGAGTGCTTTGCCGACGAGGCCGCGCGGATCGAGAACGCCCGGTTTCTCGCCCAGGGCACGCTCTATCCCGATGTCATCGAAAGCGGCGGCTTGCGCGACGGCCCGGCCGCGACCATCAAACTCCACCACAACGTGGGCGGCCTGCCTGAGGACCTCTGCTTCGAGCTGATCGAGCCGCTCCGCGACCTGTTCAAGGACGAGGTCCGCAAGCTCGGCCTTCAGCTTGGGCTGCCCGAGGAGATCGTCTGGCGCCACCCCTTCCCGGGCCCCGGCCTGGCCGTGCGTTGCCTGGGCGAGGTCACCAAGCCCCGCCTCGACACCCTGCGCGAGGCCGACGCCATCGTGGTCGAGGAGATCCGCCGGGCCGGTTTGTACCGGGACACCGCGCAGGCGTTTGCCGTGCTTCTGCCCGTGCAAACCGTCGGCGTGATGGGCGACGCCCGGACCTATGCCGACGTGGTGGCGGTCCGCGCGATCCAGACCGAAGACTACATGACCGCCGATTGGTGCCACTTGCCTTACGACGTCTTGGCGCGCATCTCGACGCGGATCATCAACGAGGTCCAGGGGGTCAACCGGGTCGTGTACGACATCAGCTCGAAACCTCCGGCAACCATCGAGTGGGAGTGACCCGATGAACTTCGAAGACGCCCTCGCGCGACTCGAGGCGATCGTCCGCGATCTGGAAGAGGGCAGCCTCGGCCTGGACGACTCGTTGGCACGCTACGAGGAGGGCGTCAAGCTGCTCCGCCAGTGTCACGAGATGCTCCAGCGGGCCGAACGCCGCATCGAGATGCTCACCGGGGTCGACGCCGACGGGAACCCCGTCACCACGGCGTTGGACGATCAGGCCCTCTCGTTGGACGAGAAAGCCGATCGGCGCAGCAGGCGACGCTCGGCAGCCAAACCGCCAACGGCCGCAGATGATTCCCAAGAGGCGGAGACGTCCTGAGAAACGGCCTTTCCGGTCAGAAACGCCCTCTTGGATGGCGCAAGCACCGGAAATGGCGCCCCCCCACATAGGGCACACTCGCCCACAACCTATACTTGGGCAGGATCGCTTTGGCCCCGGGGAGTTGTGCCGTGGCGGCGTGGATCATCGGATTGGCTTTGCTGAATGGGGCATTGGGATTTGCGGCGGCGGTCGAGCTGGGACGGCGCTATCGGCGGCGTTGCGCCGCGGCACCCCATCCCGAGACGCCTGAACATGCGTCGGACGGCGCAGCCGATCTCTCCCTGTCGACGTCGGATATCCTGGCGGCGATCGTTCCCGAGGCGGATACGCGCCGCGAGGGCACGCCGGCCGATCGTCCACCGGCTTCGGCGGAGGCCGGCGGGGCATCGCTCGCCCCCCCACGCTCCGGCGAGCCGACTGCGGCCGAAAGCCGCTGCGGCGCCGCGGTGCATGGCCTTCGCGAAGCCTCGCGGCAGTACCAGGGCCAGTTGACGGAATTGGACCGCCGGTTGCGAGACCCGTCGACCGACGACGCAAGCGTCGTGGCCGACTGCGCGGCGACGCTCCGCAAGGCGAGCGAGGAGTACCTCGACCATCAACGTGCGGCGGGCGAAGCGTTCGACACGGCCTACGGCGAGCGACCCGACCTCGGCAATGTGCGCGACCAGGTCCGCTCGGCTCTGGAGAGCGAAACGTCGCAAATCCGCCAGGCCGCGAAAACGCTCGATTCGCTCGATCTCGAGGGGGGCGCAAGCGAGAGTCGCCAGCATGTCTTGGCCGAGACTGCCCGATTGCTCGGAGCGAACGATCGGCTCCAGGAAGCCCTCGACGCGGCCCTGGTCGAGACCGCCCGCAGCGAGAACCTCCTCGACGCGCCCTGGGCCGGGGATCAGGCGGACGAGCCGGGCGTGCTGACGAGCCGCACCGGGCTGGAACGGCAACTCGCCCGGCTCTGGCAGGAGCACCCCCGGCACGCGCCGCCGCTGGCCGTGGCCGCGATCGACCTCGATCAGTTCGGCCGGATCAACGAGCACTTCGGCCGGGAACTGGGCGACCGTATTCTGCGCGCGGTCGCGACGCTCGTTTCGGCCGAAGGGCCCGAGCAGGCGATTTCGGCCCGGTTTTCCGGCCAGCGGTTCGTGCTGGCCTTTCCCGACGGCGATCTCGGCCGCGCGGTCAACGCCGTCGAGCGGATCCGCCAGATCCTCGAGAAGGCGCATTTCCGGCGCAACGAGTTCGACCTCCAGGTGACCGTAAGCTGCGGCATTGCCGGCGCCTCGCCCGACGACACCTCGAAGACGGTGTGCGAGCGGGCCGAGGCGGCCATGCTCGAAGCGAAACGGTACGGGCGCAACCGGACCTTCATCCACGAGGGGCGCTATCCCACGCCCGTCGCCCCGCCCAACCTCGTCGTCCCCGAAAAGGTCGTCGATCTCTAGCAATCCGCGTGCGCAACGACGCGAAGCACCCTAGCGTGCGCCGTCGAATGGCCCCACCTTGCGGGCGCCGCGCTGCGGCAGCACGGCAAACGGCCCGGCCGGCGTGGGACCGCTACGGGCCTCGCCGAAGATGTCGCGATCGACGCCGGGCACCGGAGGGCACGCCGGCAGCGGCGGCACCGACAACCAGCGTATTTCCAAGGTCTCGGGGTCGAACCGCAGGTCGAGCCCCAGCGCCACGCTGTGCGCATCCCACGACGTGGCCTTCTGCCACGCGGCCAGATCGAACGGCCGGTCGGTCGCGGCGAACACGTTGTAATCGCAGACGTTCTCCCGATCGGAGATGGCCAGCGGTCGGGCATGGTCGAGGAAGACGTTGTTGAGGATCCGGTTCCGCTTCGCGGTCGAGAGCCGACCCATCACCTGCCGGCCCTGGCAGACCTGCATGCGCACGGCCGCGTCGGAGCTTTTGGCCACGAGGTTGTGGGCGATCGTCAACTCGTCGCAATCGTGCTGGTAGATGCCGTTGCCCCGCGTGTCCCACACGATGTTGTTGTCGACCAGGTTGGGGCGCTGAGAAGCCTCCATGAAGATCCCCCCGGTCTCGCAGCGGACACGGACGACGACGTTGCCCGAGCAGCGCGAGTTCTCGTTGGCGTAGTCCATCCAGATGCCGGGCGCGCCGATCGTGTCGGCCACGAAGTTCCGGCGCACGAGGCACGAACGCGTGCAGTGGACCTTGATGCCGCCGCACTCGTAGATCCGCCACACGTCGTGCCATCCGCAGCGGCGTATGGTGTTGTCTTCGATCAGCGTGTGTTCGATCTGCTTGCCCTCGATGCCGCCGATGCCGCAGTCGGAGATCGCATTGCGGCGCACGATGTGGCAACCGCCCTCGGCCAGCGGCGGTCCGGACGTGTCGAACTGGTCGCCGATGTCGATGCCGATCGAGTTGCACTGGCGCACGGTGCAGTCTTCGATGATCCAGTGATGGCCGCGCTGGGTCGAGAGGGCCCCCTGCTGGGGACGTGGGAAGCGGTTGCCCGCGTGCTCGATCGAAAGGCCCTTGACGCGGATATAGCCCAGCCCGTACTGCGTTGGCGCGAAGACGAAGCCCTGCACGGTGACTTCGAAGCGGGCCTGGCCCGGATCGCGGTCGTCCAGCGGCCGGACGTGCAGGGTCTGTCCGTCGGCCTCGACGAAATACCTTCCCGCGGCCTCGGCCAGCCTCTCATAGGCCGCGACCTGCACGAGCCGCTGGCCGTCCTGAAAGACCAACCCGCGGCGCAGGGTATTCGGGGCCTTGCCCTTGGTCGGGATGGCCCAATCCATCGAGCGGTCGATCTGTTCGTCGGTGAGGTTGACCTCTTTGAACGGGTTTTCGTCGGGGAAGAAATCGGCGGGCAGGCTCGTCATCCAGACGTTGGGAACCGGCGGCGACTGGCCGCGGCGCGACGGGGCCCACTTGCCCGCCACGACGCGCGAGCCCGACAACACGACCCGCGCTCCCGGGGCCGCTTCGTAGCTGATCATGCGGTCGGGACCGCTGCCGCCGCGCGCGGGCCGGACTCGCTCGCGATACGTTCCCGCGGCGATCACCACGCGCTGGCCCGGCTGGAGGAGTTGCGCGGCCCGGTCGATCGTGCGCAAGGGCCGCTCCGGCGTGCCGGGGTTCTCGTCGGACGACTGCGGGTGCGAGGGATTAACGTAGTAGGTGTGCGAGAACGCAAGCGGCTTCTCCCAGGTCTTGAACTCCTGGCCGTTGGGCAGAAGCACCGGGGGGGAGAGCGACACCAGCTCGGCAGCCGTGGCCGCGGCCGTGGTTGCCGCAAGCAGGGCGATCCAGAGGAAGGCTCTCATAGGGCATCTCCTTGCAATATCGACGCGACGACCCGGCGGCAACGCAAGCCGCGGCCAAAAGGGGCAGTCCCATTTTCGCGATCCTTCGCCGCGAGGACTGGGACCGTCCCCACCAACGGTTACGAACCCTGCTGCTTCTGGAGCGACTCGCGGCACTTCTGGCGGTATTCGTTCTGGACACCGCGAACGTCGGCGCCCTCGGCGCCGGCTTTCCAGGCGGCGCGGGCCTCGTCCATGCGGCCCAAGGCCGCAAGGGCCTTGCCGCGCCAGTATTGGGCCGGGGCCTCCTGGGGCTTGTTCGACCGGCCCACGTTGAGGTTCGCCGGGTAGGTCAAGGCGGCCTCGAAGTCGGCCAGGGCGGCCCGGGCGTCGCCCTTTTCCAGACGCTGGCGGCCCCGCTCGATGTGCGCGCGGTTGAACAGGCGCCAGGTGACGTCTTGCCCTTCCCAGTTGACGAAGTAGGGGGTCGATTCGAGCAACTTGACGCAGTCGTCCCAGCGGCTTTCGTCGACGTAGGCCTGGGCCAGCATCACGGTGATTTCCGCCCGGCGCACGCCCGCAAACGGCATCGCCTCCAAAAGGCGGATCGCCTCGGGCCGCTTGTTCTGGGCCATGAGGATCTCAGCCAGGTCGCGGTAGAGAGTCTGGTCGCTCGGCCGCGCCGCAATGGCCTTGCGGTAGCACTCGTCGGCCTTGGCCAGGTCGTTCTTCCACGCCGCGGCCAGGCCGAGGTTGCGCCAGGCAATGGCCGCAATGCTCCCCTCTCCTGCCTGCGGCAGAGGGGCCGGGGGTGAGGGCGGTGCGGAGCGTGTAGTCAACTCCGCCGCCCGTTGCCACCTGGGAATCGCCTCTTCGACGCGACCGAGGTTCGCCAACAGGCAGCCGAGTTGCAGATGGGCCTGGGCGTCGGCGGGATTCTCCTTGATGGCGAACTCGAGGATGGGCACCTCCTCGGTGCGCGACGCGAAGACCTTCTCCTTGTGCGTCGCGGCCGCCTGCTTGAGCCACCTCGCGGCCGCCGCCTTGTCGCCGGACTGGGCACTGTACCAGGCCAGGTAGTACAGCGGCATGAAGCTCCGCTCGGCGGGCGCGACGGCGTCGACGCAGGCAGCTTGAAGGATCTTGGCAGCCTCCTTGAACAGCCCCAGGTCGGCGAACACGAGGCTGGTTTCCAGCAGTTCGAAATCGGCCTCGCCCAAAAAGGCGCGAGCTTCGCGGCCGAACTGCGCCATGGTTGCCTCGTCGCGGAGGCCCAAGAGTGCCCGCGGAACCAGCGCCGTGAGGCCCCGGTCCCTCGGCACATGCATGGCCGCGAGGGCGCGCGCCGAGTCCGATTCGCCGCGAGCGCAATAGGCGATGGTTTGGCGATCCACGGCGACCACCTGGCGGAAGACGTCCTGCACGGCGTGCTCGAACGCCGACACGGCGCGGGCCGTGTCGCCCAGACGCATGGCGGCCCGCCCGATGAGGTCGTATCCAATCGCCGCGGTGCCCGGGCAGCGCAGGGCCCGATAGCCGCAGCGAAGGGCTTCGTCGAGATGCTCGCGGGCCGCCCTCACCCCCGGCCCCTCTCCCGCTTGCGGGAGCGGGGAGGTGGCCAGTCGCAGGTGACTGACGCCCAGGTAGTACCACGAAAGCCCGTCGTCGCCGTCGCGGTCCAGGGCCTTTCGGCAACGCTCGATGGCCCGCTCGTACAGCCCCGCCTCGAAATCCAGGACCGCCAGGGCGCGCAGCGAGGCCACGTGTCCCGGGTCGCGGGCCAGGGCCTTTTCGTAGTATTCCCGCGCCCGGAGTCGCTCGGTGCCGCGGTCGAACTTCCGGCCTTTGAAGTACAGTTCTTCGACGGTGAGTTCGTCGTCGGGCTTTTCCTTGAACTTCGCCGGGTCGGGTGGCTCGACCTTGGCGATCGGCAGCGGCGTGGTGAACGAGGCGAGCGTTTCGCCCTTCTGGCTCGTGACCGTCACCTGGACCGGCTTTTCCGGCTCTTCGGCCAGCGTGATTGCGACCGGCTTGCGCGGCGAGAGGTCCAGCGATGCGCGCACCAACCCGCGGCCTCCGCGCGAAAGCACGCACGTCGTCCGGGGGAACTCGGCCGTGGCGATCATGCGCAACTCGAGGCGCCCGTCGCGAACCGCTCGCTGCGCTGCAAGGTTCTTGTTCGCGTACTCGAACCCATCGCCCAGCCCGTGGACCGGGTACCACCACTCCTGCCACGACACCTGTTCGTGCGGGCCCAACATGCCGTAGTCCGATTGCGTGGGGAGCGGGCCGCTTTGGACTTCGATGTACGGGCCGTCGTCGTCGGTGAGGTTCTTCTGGGCGACCTTGCCGAACTCCCACTCGCCCCAGGTCCAGGCCTTCTTGCCGCCCAGCTCGTTGTGGTTGGCGTACTGCACGATCCCCCGATCGGCGTCCACGTCGTAGGCCCCAAAGAAGTCGTGGGTACACTCGACCGAGAAGATCGAGCTATAGGTTTCGTAGTTCTTCAGCCACGAGAGGTCGCGCCCCTTGTCGACCGGCCAGCGGAAGAACTCGCGGGCGTTGTGGTCGGTGCCCAGGGTCATGGGGTAGATGAACCGCGTGCCGGGCCGGTTGGGGAACGCCGTGCAGTTCCAGAAGTAATAGGGGTGCATGCCGTCGGTCGGGTTCTCGATGCGAATGCGTTCGTCGAGGTACTTGCGCCCGGGATGGAGCGTCACCCGGACGGTCCACCGCGTGCGGAAGATCTGCTCGGTATTGCTGATCTCCAGGTACGCCGAGCCGTCGTTGTTCTTGCCTGCCAGGGCGTTGACCGGCGAGACGATCGTCACCGTGTGCCCGTGCGGGCCGGAGTTCCACTCGACGCCGCCGGAGATCCACGCCCCGCGCATGGCGATCATGCCCGGCTTGATCACGCCGTTGGTGTGGAACATCTCCTTGCCCTCGGTCTTGTCGAACACCGAGTGCAGGCGTCCGCCCAACTCCGGCAAGCACGTGACCTTGAGGTACTCGTTTTCGAGGAAGAGGGCTTTGTACGTTCGATCGACCTTGCGGCGCGAGAGGTGGTCTTGCATCACGTAGGGATAGGTGATTGCCCCCTGGACCGTGGTCGAGAGCTTCGCGCCGCCTTCGAGGGCCCAGAACTTCGGGTTGACGTCCTCTTCCCAGGGGTACGTGGGGATGGTGATCTTCCCTTCCCACGCTTGGACCTCGGCCCCGGCCGCCGGTGCCGCGAGGATCGGCCAGAGCGCGATCAGAAGAAGAAACGGGATAGCTCGTCGGGTCTTCATGGTTTTTCCCCAAGTGACGCGGTGTCTCGCGCGCGGTGCTGAACGTGGAAAGGCCGTCAAAACAACGCATGGCCTGCCGCAACAATAAGCAAACAGGCACCTTGCGTCAAGCAGGCAGTTTTCGGGGCAGGTCGTGCGAGTCGAACTCGAGCAGTCGGGTGTTGTTGAACACCATGAATCGCGGCAAGGCCCTTGCGGCCGCGTTTTTTCCGGACGCATCCGGCTCTTCTACTTGGGCTTGGTTTCCGGCAAGACTTCGACCTTCACGAGGTGCGCCGGGTGTTGGGCGTCGAAAGGCAGGCGGATTTCGATGCGACCTTCGGCCGGCTCGGCCCGGCCGTCTTTGCGGTACGGATTGTGGGGCAAAGCCGGCCAGTGGAGCGATGCCGAAGCAGGCAATTGCAGCCGGAACCCGGCGTAGGTCACCTGGCCCCGAACCTGCTCGGGTTCGAGCACCAAGGGCTGGGAGCCGATGGTCACCTGGCGGCCGCTGCCGGTAGTCAGCTTCCGGCCCATGCGGGGAACTAAGGTCAGATGAGCCGCCACCGGCAGCGATCCGCCTCCGCTGGCCTCGACCCGGTACTCTAACGTGTGGGCATCCACGATTCGCACACGCACGCGGCAATGGGCCGCGCCATACGTCAAATCGAGCCCCGGTTCCGGTTCCGTCACCAAGCCGGCCCGCGAGGGAACGTGGTACAGCGGGCCCTTGGGGGTGAACACGGGGTTTTCGTCGCCGGGGCGATGGGCCAACAGCGCCATGTCGCCCACGGTGAAGGTGCTCCAAGCCGGCTGAAGCTTGGTGTTCCCCCCACCGAGAATCACCCCCGTGGCCTCGTGGTAGATGCTCACCAGGTTCTGGCGGTCCTGAATCCAGCGCGAGGCGACCACGGGCGAGGTATAGGCCGAAAGGCACAGGAACCAAGGATCTTGGCGAATGGTCGCCGCCCGGGGGATGCCTCCCTCGACCATCACCGAAGTTTCCCGGCTGCCCGGGGGCGACTCCTCCGCGGGGCCTTCCTCGCCGTACAGCACGAGCGAGGCCATCAGGTCCGGGTCGAGGCGGTGCATCCCCGCGCAAGCCCACTGGTGCTTCAAGTAGGCCCGCCCCACGGCCGAAAACGCAAAACCCACATTGCCTTGGGCCACCGCTTCAGGCAGGGGGCGATTCGAGTCGGCACTGGGAAAGAGCATTTCGAGGGGATTGCGGCCGTCGATCGTCTCCACGGCCTGCCCGCTGGGATAGGTGAACCGGCGGTGGAACCGGGCGGCTTTCTCGAGCGCCGGAAGCACCGCCTTGTCGCCCGACATGGCGTAGTAGGTGCCCAGCGCATCGATGTACACGAAGTTGTAGCGGACGACCGGGCCGCCTCCTTCGGCCCAGTACCCCCCCTCGGATTGCGCGGCGGCTACGCGGCGCAAGAACTGCTCCGCCTGCCCGCACCATTCGGGCCGATCCAGGATCTTTCCGGCCGCGTACAGGCCCATTGCGTGGTGGGCAGGAATGTTGTGCACCGAGCCCAGCTCGTGGCGACTGATGCCGGTGTAGCCCAGCACCAACGCCCGAGTCCAACGCTCGCGAGCATCGGCCGGCATGGCATCGCGGATCAACCCGAACGTGCGAATCCACCGCGAATAGGTCCACGGCATCCAGATCATGCCCCAAGTGCTGCCGTCTTTTTTCTCGAACACCCACCGGCCTTGCGCATCCGCCTTTTCGATCAACAAGTCGCCCGCCTTGGTGATGACCCGAAGCAACTCCGGCGACTTGTAGTACCGATTACCGTTGCCGGCTGTGGCGTACACCACGGCCAGCGGATACATGGCGTGCTGGTCGCCGCAAATCCAGATGCCGGTGCCGAAGCGGCCGGATTGGGGATCATACGTCTTCAGGATGCTTGGCACCTGTTGCGCCAGCCGGGCCAATAGGTCCGTCTTATAGCGCAATTCCTCGGCGAACGCCAAGCGGAATGTGGCCAGGGCGCCGACCATCGCGGCGAGCAGGTAGCGCGTCATCGCAGGCCTCCCCAGGGTAGGAAAGAAACGTCGAACGTATTCCAAGGCGCAACCCTTGCGGGGGTTCTCGCCCTTGTGGTGCTTGCACGGATCCCTCGTCAGTAGGCCGACGGCCGTGATCTTCGGCAGGGCGAATGAGCGTGTCAAGTCCCTCAGGAGCTTGCCGGAACTCTGCGTTTAACGCCCGGGCAAAGGATCTGGATCGCGCGGCCGAGGCTGCGTGTTGTCCTGTTTTCCCTCGGCTGCCAGTTACTCTTGCTACCAACCCGTGGTACGGCCTATACTTCAGACACGTGGGCCCATGCAGGTTGGCTGGCCAAGGCGTCCTTGGTATCGACGCCGCTCCTGCGGGGGTCGCAGGAACCAAGTGTATCGGGAGACGATGCTCAAAGTCCGACTGCCCAACCAGAGTGTCAAGGAGTATTCGCGTCGCGTTCGTGCCCTCGATGTAGCCGCCGATCTTGGGCCCCGGTTGAAGAAAGACACGCTCGCGGCGGTCGTCGACGGCCAGGTCGTGGGGGCCGACACCCTACTACCCCAAGATGGGGAGATCTCGCTCCGTTTGCTCACGGCGAAGGATCCCGAGGCGCTCGAAGTCATGCGGCATTCGTGTGCCCATGTGATGGCCCGGGCGGTGATGCGCCTCTATCCTGGCGTGCAATTGGCCTTCGGTCCCACGGTGGACAACGGGTTCTATTACGACTTCGATCTGAAGGAGCCGCTTTCCGAGGCCGACTTTCCGAAGATCGAGGCCGAAATGGCCAAGATCATCGCCGAGGACGAGCCGTTCGAGCGGGTCGAAGAGCCACGCGACAAAGCGCTGGAGATCTGCCGCTCGCTCGGCCAGACGCTCAAGGTCGAGCACATCGAAGAAGGGCTTAAGGACGAGGCCATGGTCTCGTTCTACCGCCAGGGCGAGTTCCTCGATCTGTGCCGCGGCCCGCATGTGCCCAGCGCGGGCGCCATCGGGGCCTTCAAGCTGCTGTCGGTGGCCGGCGCGTATTGGAAGGGCGACGCCTCGCGCCAGCAGCTCCAACGCCTGTACGGAACCGCGTGGTTCTCGAAGAAAGACCTCGAAGAGCACCTCAAGAAAGTCGAGGAGGCCAAGCGCCGCGACCATCGTCTCTTGGGCAAACAGCTCGAGCTGTTCACGATCGACCCCACGGTGGGCTCCGGGTTGGTCTTGTGGCTTCCCAAGGGGGCCGTCGTGCGCCGGGAACTCGAGAACTTCATCTATGCCGAGTTGATGCGCCGAGGCTATCAGCCGGTCTACACGCCGCACATCGGCCGGGTGCAGTTGTACCAGACCTCGGGCCATTTCCCGTACTATGCCGACAGCCAGTTCCCGCCGATCCAAATGAGCGATGGCGACCGCTATCTGCTCAAGCCCATGAACTGCCCGCACCATATCATGATCTACCAGTCGAAGCCGCGCAGCTACCGCGATTTGCCGCTGCGTTTGGCGGAGTTCGGCTCGGTATACCGGTTCGAGCAGTCCGGCGAGTTGACGGGCATGACGCGGGTGCGCGGGTTCACGCAGGACGACGCGCACATCTTCTGCACCGAGGACCAGGCCCCGGCCGAGTTCCAGGCGTGCATCGAGATGACCCAATTCGTGCTCAACACGCTGGGGCTTAGCGACTACCGGGTGCGCTTGGGGTTCCGAGACCCGGCCAGTCCCAAGTATGTCGGCAGCCCCGAGACGTGGGAGCGGGCCGAGGCCGCGCTGGAGGAGGTCTGCCGCGCCATGGACCTGCCCAACCTGACCGTCGAACGCGGCGAGGCGGCCTTTTACGGGCCGAAGGTCGACTTCGTCGTGGCCGACTGTCTCGGGCGCGAGTGGCAACTCGGCACGGTGCAGTTGGATTACAACCTGCCCAGCGCGCAGCGATTCGACCTGGCGTACATCGGTCCCGATAACCGTCCGCACCGGCCCGTGATGATCCACCGGGCCCCGTTCGGCTCGTTCGAGCGGTTCACGGGCATGCTCATCGAGCATTTCGCCGGGGCCTTCCCCCTGTGGCTGGCCCCCGAACAAGTGCGGGTCCTGTGTGTCAGCGAGAAGTTCGAAGCCTACGGCCGGTCGGTCGAGCGCCGGCTGGCCGAAGCCGGGCTTCGCGTGACGGGCGACTATCGGCCCGAGAAGATCGGCGCCAAGATCCGCGATGCCCAGCTCCAACTGGTTCCCTACATGTTCGTGGTCGGGGGGCGGGAGATGGAGCAGAACGCGGTTTCCGTCCGGCACCGGCGCCAGGGCGACCTGGGCGCCATGCCGGTCGATGCGGCCTTGGCGAGACTTCAAGACGAGATTCGGGCCAAATCGGTCTGACAGTGAACCATCGAATGCCCGCCGCCGATATCAGGTGGTGGGCGACCGTGGCAAGCCACGGTCTTCGCGCCGGCGGCGATCAAGAACGGGTCACCCCTCTTGGTTGGGGGCGCAAAGGTTGGTCGTGCCTTCCGGTCGAACCCGTTGACGCGGGAGCGGCCGGTGGGAATACTCAGAAGTCGTGTCGATCGCTTTCCGGTGGCACCGCGACAAGCGGTCGGCGGTGGCAAAGTATGGTGCCGCATGGCGGCACGGGTCGTAACAGAAAAGGATGCACGCTATCGAAACCAAACAGCAGCAGCGGATCAACGAGCAGATCCGGACCTCGCCCGTCCGGGTCATCTCGGTGGAAGGCAAGCAACTGGGCATCATGCCCACCGACGAGGCCATTGCCGCGGCGCGGGCGGCGGGGCTCGACCTGGTCGAGGTCGCGCCGAACGAGCGGCCTCCGGTTTGCCGGATCATGGATTTCGGCAAGTTCAAGTACCAGCAGAAGAAGCGGCAGCACAAGGCGCATTCGCGTCAAATCCGCATCAAGGAAATCCGCGTCCGGCCCAAGACCGGCGATCACGACATCGGCGTCAAAGTGAATCGGGCGCGGGAGTTCCTCCTGCACAAGGACAAGGTGCTCCTGTCGGTGATGTTCCGGGGCCGGGAGCTGGCGCACATCGAAGAGGGGCGGCGTGTGATCGAGGAGATCATCCAGCAGCTTGAGGATGTGGCCCGACTCGAGGCCCCACCGAATCAACAGGGCAAGCGTATCGTCTGCACGCTCGGCCCGAAGTAGCCCGGTTCAATCTTCCGGCAGGGGCTTGCCCTTGGTCTCGGGGGCCCAGATGAGGGCCACCAGCCCGAGGGCGAAGATGAACGAAAGGTACGTGGCGGCCTTGCGGAAGGGCTCCTCGACGCCTTGCGAGAGCATGGTCTGGTTCAAGTACATGAGCATCGGGGGGAAGCCCGCTGCCAGGTACCGTACCGTGTTGTAGCAGAACCCCACGCCTGTCCCGCGCAGCCGGGTGGGGAAAAGCTCGGGAAAATAGATCGAATAGCCCCCAAACACCGAGAGCTGGGCGAAGCCCATCAACGGCAGCATCCAGTAGGCGTCGGTGCTGGTGTGCAGGCTGTTGAAGACGAAGATCGTCGTGACCAGGCAAAGGATGAAGGCGACGAAGAAGGCGGGTCGTCGTCCGATGAACGTCGCGGCGAAGGTGAAGGCGAGCATTCCCAGAAACGATCCCACGTCTTGAAGCGCCGTGGCGTTGCCGCGCACCGTGTCGATCGTCTGTTGCGACTCCCCTTGCGCGCGCAGGGCCCCGGAGATGAGTTCCGGCGAGAAGAAGCCGATGCCCCACAGGCCGGCCATGCCTGCCAGACCCAGACACACGCCCACCAGCACGTTCCGCCGCCAGGTGGGGTGCCGGAACAGATCGGGAATCGAGCCGATGTGCCGCGACTGGTCGCCGCCCTCGCGAATCTTGCGCTTGGCCTCTTTCCAGCGTTCGGGTTCGCGCAGCACGAGAATCATCGGGATGACGAGCAAGGCCGGGAGAATGCCCACGAAGAAGATGACCCGCCACCCCGAAAGCCCGAATAGGAAATCGGCCTGCCCGGGCCGGATCTGGGTGCTCAAGAGCGAGCCCATGATGTTCCCGGCCGCGGAGATCGCCTGGAGCGAGCCCAGGGCGATCGAGCGGAACCCGCCGGGCACGCTTTCGGCGACCAACGTGGTTGCCGCCCCGAACATGCCGCCCACGCCCAGCCCGACGAGAAACCGGTACATGAGAAACTCGTGGGGCGTGCGGGCGATTCCCGACAGACCGGTGAAGCCCGAGTAGACCAGAAGCGTCACCACCATGGTCTTCACGCGGCCCCAGCGGTCGCTCATCATGCCGAAGATGATGCCGCCGGTGGCCCAGCCGATCATCATGATGCCCGTCGCCCAACCACTCCAGTTCTTGACCACTTCGTCGGCGGAGCCGCCGCCGAGCACCTCGCGCAGCGCCGGTTCGCGGGCCAGGGCGAAGATGCGCTGATCCATGCAGTCGAACAACCAGCCGCACGAGGCGATGATCACGACCAACCAGTGGTACCAAGTCACGCCCGTCAGAACGCCTTGCCTGGTCCCCTCTTGTTCCGCCGACGGAGTGTGCATGCAACACCTCGAACGTCTAGAATACCGGTGGGTCGAGCCAGTCCGCAGAAGAAGGGCCTATTGTCCACGACCGGGACGGGCGGTGTCAATTGGGCAAAGCTGCTTGTGCCGTGTGCCGGTTGCGACCGCTGGTTGACATGGCGGTGCTCGTTTTGGCCATCGCCATCCTGGGACGCACTTGGCTCGTCGAGGGGCTGGTCGCGCCGTTCGAAGTGGCCAGCGGATCGATGGCCGAGACGCTCTTGGGGCCACACCGGCGGATCGTCTGCGGCGATTGCGGCTGGGAATTCGTG
>JANLFZ010000096.1:0-1239 GCA_024653385.1 Thermoguttaceae bacterium
CGCGGGCCTTAGCGCGTTCGGCCTGGTCGAGCATTCCGTCGTGGTCGGCATCGAACCGATCCACGATTCGGAGGGTCTGGTCGCCGAAGGGACCCGGACCTGGCGGCCCGCCGGGGGGACCGCCCGGGGAACCGGCGCGGCGCCCGGGACCGCCCGGGCCGCCTGGTCCACCGGGTCCAAAGCCGCCCGGCCCTCCGGGTCCACCGGGCCCAAATGGACCTGGCATCCCCGGTCCGAACCCGCCCGGTCCGCCAGGGCCTCCTGGGCCGAAGGGGCCCGGCCCCCCGGGGCCATCGGGACCAAGGGCGCCGGGCCCGCCGGGGGCGAAGCCGCCTGGTCCACCGGGTCCCCCGGGCCCGAACCCACGTGGTCCGCCGGGGCCGCCACGACCGAATCCGCCGGGAGGCCCAAAGCCCGGGAAGACCGGCATCCATTCGTCTTCGGTGATTTGTCCGTCCCGATTCCTGTCCAGGGCTTTCAGACGCGACGCGGACGAGGCGATCTCGGCGGCATCGAGTTCGCCGTTGCGGTCCGCATCGAGCGCGTCCAGCAAAGGCGGCGAAGGGAATCGGAACGGGGCCACGACCGGCGGAGGCGGCCCGTCGGGCGCCATGGCCGGCGGAGGGTCCGTCGACGCGTCGGAAGGCGGCGCCTCCAGGCGTCCCAACAAGACCAACCCGGTCGCCACCGTGACGATCACCAGCAACCCGAGAACATCGTACCGCATCGCGCACTCCTTTCGCGGGCACCGCCGCGCCTCTACGGACCGATCAGCCCGAGCCTCCGGCACCCGTGGACATACTTGGAACACCGTTGAACGCGGGCCGAGAACGGTTGCAGGAACCCGCGCAGTTCGTCTTCCCGGCCCACGGGCACTTTGCCTTCCACGACGACCAGCCCTTCGTGAGGCTGCCCAAACGACAGTGAGAGGCAGCGACGTCCCGACTGCTCGTAATAGACGATCCCATAGTCGAGCGTGGCGCGAAGCGGCCATTCGCGCGACACGAAATGCTCGCGCCGGTACTCGACCAGCAGGACCGGTTCGGAGTACGCGAAGAGGACGTTGCGATACGGCTCCGGCACCGCGCGGGCGAGTTCGGCCAGAATCGTGCGGTACGGCAACGTCCACAACCCCGGGCTCGAACGCACGGCCAGCCGGTGCTTGCCCGTGACCCGGTTGTCGCGCCACTTGATCTCGAGAAAGAACTCGCCTTGCGGCAGCGGCGAATCGTACCAGCG
>JANLFZ010000096.1:1249-7294 GCA_024653385.1 Thermoguttaceae bacterium
CCGCCGCCGGCCCAAACCGGCAAGATGCGCCCGGCACGATGAGAGGTTCGCATCGTCGAAGTACACGCTTCGAACCGTCGAGACGGCCTCGTGGTAGACCTGGCGACGGCCGCTTCCCTCGAGCAGCCGTCGGAGCGAGTCGAGGTCCGGGTGCGAAAGCACGAACTTCACCTCGCGCCGCCTCGCCAGGTCGGCGCGGCGCGAGGTCACATCGAACACCTCGATGGCCGGACGCTCGGGCACGGCGGCAGTGCGGTAAGCGATCACCTCGCGTCACCTCGCAAAATGTCCTTCAGGACAAAGTATTCAGGTTCACGCACGAGAACTCGCAGTCGGGAAGCCGGCGCCTGAGCTGGGAGATCATCTGGGCAGTGCGGCGCGCGTCGACCGGGCGAAGCACCAGCCGCAACTGGCCGCGTCCATTGTCGAGATCCAGACGCTGAAGCATGTACGGACCGGCCAACTCGTCCACGGCCGCCAGCACGCCCGTGGCTCCGTCGAGGAAATCGCCCTCGGCGTCGCCCGTGATCGTCAGCACGAGGCTGTGGCGATGGCCGCGCCGCGCGGTCCACCGGAAGAGGAATGCCAAGAGGCTGGCCGCCGCCACCAACAACAATGCCAAGAGGGGCGCTTCGGCACCCAACGCCAACCCGACCGCCACGCAAAGGAACAGATAGACCAGTTCCTCGGGCTCCTTGATGGCCGAACGAAACCGCACGATCGACAGGGCGCCCACCAGGCCGAGGGACATGGCCAACGACGACTTGACGACGGCGATCACGCCCGTGGTGATCACGACCAACAGCGGAAACACCCGGGTGATCGCTTCCGAATCGCTAAGCGCCGCCGCGCTTCGCCGGTAAAGCCATCGCAAGTAGATGCCCAAAGCCCCCGCAAGCAGCAGATAAGCCGCCATCACCAGACCCGTAACCCCCTGATCGAGCGAGAAGGCGCTTTGAAAACGCCCAAGGGCTTGCGGCAGTTCAAGTTCCATGATCGAACGATGTGTCTGGTTTTCCGTGGTGAACGGCCCGCACAAGTGCGACGAGACACTAAACGAGAAGAGCGCCGGGTTTTCTACAGGCCCCTAGGGCGACCTGGGTTCCTCGACGATCGTCACGAGATGCCCTGGTCGGGGACTGCGATAGTAGGCGTAGTCCGTGCCGTAAGGCTGGTCTTCCGGGGCATGGAGGAACCGACCCAGCGGGCCCCACTTACTTTCGATCAGCACGATCTCCCCGGCGATCACCGAGCGGACCAACCCGGTGTGCTCGATTTGGCCGTCGAGGTTCCGGTAGATGATCAAGTCTCCCGGTTGAGGGTCCGTGACCTTTTCGTAATGGTTGTCGGCCAGGATTTCCTCGACGTCTTCCGGACGCAGCGCGAAGCGTCCTTGGGTGAACACCCACCCGTGGCAATTATGGGTGGGGTCGGGATCGCCTGTCCGGATCACGCGACAGGCAAAGTGGCGCTCCGCGATGAACGCCTCTTCGAACTCGGTGGCCGACTGCGCGACAATCAGGTTATAGACCGGCAAACGTCGACCCGCGTCGGTCACAAGGTGGAACTGGGGGACTTCCTCCCGGTCGACCAACAGGGGGGCGGGCGGAATCGGGCACTCGTCCGCCTGGTTCAGGCTCCAAGCAAGCAGGATGGCCGAGGCTGGCGCTGCCACCAAGACAATACCCCAAACGGCGGTCGGACTAGCAAACCAAGCGATGGCTTTGCGAACGCTCGAGAAGTGGAGAACGAACGCCGTCGCGCACACCGAAGCCAACGCGGCCGATGCCCCCCAAATCTCCGCGGGCTGGCCCGCGAAGAACGAGACAGCGCTGCCCAGACCGAGCACGAGAGCCAGCGCGCCGCTGAGCGTGCGCGCTTGATGGAACCGACGCCGTAACTCCAGCCAGAGAAACGCTAGGGCGGCCACCGAGCCGCCAATACCAAGGACGCAGACCGCCACAAGACCGGCTGCCGGACTCGATTGGTCCATGGCCTGCGCCTCCTCAGGGTTCCGATGTCTCGCCGATGCACGTCAAGGTGGATGCACGCCTGGATCCCCCACAGCGTGGAGACGCCTCTTCTCCGAGAGGGGAAAGCGCGCGCAATAACCCCCGAATCCATAATACTTAACCGCCGACGGAGGCAAATGTTCCACAGAGATTGATTGGGGTTCAGCGCGGCGGACCACCCTGCCCGCGATCGCCTCCTTCGCGCCGACCGCCTCGTCCCCCAAATCCGCGGGGACCTCTCATCTCCGACTCGGGGATGTCAAACTTCGGGCCCTTGAGTTTCTCGAAGGCAGCCTTCTGCTCGTCGTTCAGTAGGCCCATGATGCGTTTCTCGGTCTCGGCGCGGATCTCTTGGGACTTCTGGCCGATGGCCTGCGGATCACCCCCCGGCGTGAACAGCTCACGGGTTTTTCTCGCGGCACGGTCGTCGATCACCCGCATCGCCGCGATCTGGAAATCCTCGAGCTTCAGCTCCTGCTGGACGTCTTTGTCGAACAAGGCCTGAATGCCGAGCATCTGGATGGCGATTCCCCGAAGCCGCTCCCGTTGGGTTAGCTCGAGCACCGCCTCGATGGCCTTGCGGGTTTCTTCGCCCTGGGCCTGCATTTTCTTGCCCATTTCCTCGGCTTTGGCCTTGCGGTCTTCCTCGCGGACATCGCGCATGCTGGAGAAAAGGTCGCGGATCGCGCTGCGGTTCTTATCGCCGATCTCGCGGATCTTGCCCTTCTGCTCGTCCGACAGATTGAGTTCCTTTTGCACCGAGGGGATGTTCAGCAGACGCTCGTATTGGGCGGCCACCGAAGTCCGACCGAATCCCGGGCCGCCACCGAAAAAGCCGAACCCGGGCATGGGGCCGCCAAACATCCCGAACCCAGGCATGCCGCCGGGACCAGGACCGCCCGGACCCGGACCACCTGGACCAGGACCGCCGGGTTTCGGGTCGCCAAAGGGGCCCGGCCGGTCCTGCGCCGCGCAGTCCAGCGTGAAGGATCCCAACAGTGCCAGAACAAGCGCCGCGAGGTAAAGCGAGCGACCCATAGGATTCTCCCGAACGAACCTGGGACAAAGATCGGATTGTGTTGGCTATTCTGGTTCCTGTGCGCAGCCCTGTAAAGCACCGAGCGTTGGACGCCATCCCATGGCATCCGTTGGGCCTGGGGCCAGGGAACCGGCAGATTGCCAAACTTCTCGTTTCACCGGACCTAACTATCCGAGGCGCCTGTTTTCTGCGTAATCGCCAAACGATGGGGTTGTTCCACCACCTTTCCCCTTCCCCCGGGCGTTGCCGTCCGCTGGTGGGCATCAAGCGAATTGGGTGTAGAATGAGTGTTTTCGCGTCCGTATAGGCAACGGTGGGACTTGCCATGGCGGAGACCGCGGGCGACCCCGACGAATTGGTGGTCCGCTTGAGGAGCGGCAATGGCGAGGCCCTGGCGGCCTTGTTCTCGCAGCATCGGGACCGATTGTGGCGGCTGGTCAGTTTCCGCATGGATCGGCGTCTGGCCGGCCGCGTGGATCCGGACGATGTGCTCCAAGAAGCGTACCTCGCCGCGGCGCAGCGCCTACCGCACTATGGGGCCGACTCGAAAATGACGCCCTTCGTGTGGCTTCGACTGATCGTGATGCAGACCCTGACCGACGTCCACCGCCACCATCTGGGCGCCCAGATGCGGGACGCCCAACGCGAGGTGCCGGCGCACGGCCGGTATCAAACCCAGAGCACCTCGGCCTCGCTGGCAGCCATCCTGGCGGGTCATTTGACATCCCCTAGTCAGGTCGCCGCCCGGGCCGAAATGGTCGATCAGGTCGAGCGTGCGATTGCCGCGATGGATCCGCTGGACCAGGAAGTGTTGGCCTTACGCCATTTCGAGGAACTCAGCAACAGTGAGGTGGCCGAGGTGTTGGGCATCCAGCAGAAGGCGGCCAGCATCCGGTACGTGCGCGCGATCCGCCGCCTGAAGGAGGTGCTTTCGAGGTTGCCGGGCTTCTCGCAGGAGTGACGCGATGGCCGAGCTGGACGCCGAAGACCGAGAGCCGCTGGAGGTCCTGGCGGAAGAGTTCGTCCAGCGGCAAAGGGCGGGAGAACATCCCTCGATCGCCGAGTACGCGGCCCGGCATCCGGAACTGGCGTCGGAGATCGAGGAACTCTTCCCGACCATCGCCGCGATGGAGCGACTGCGCGCCCACCGCGAAGGGTCGCAAAGTGGCCGGGTGTCGTTGGGCGGGGTTCGTCTGGAACGGCTTGGCGATTTCCGCATTCTTGGCGAGATCGGTCGCGGCGGCATGGGGATTGTCTACGAGGCGTTTCAAGAGACCCTCGGGCGCCACGTGGCCGTGAAAGTCCTGCCGCGCCAAGCCCTGCTCGACCCCAAGCAGTTGCAGCGTTTTCAGCGTGAAGCCCGCACCGCCGCGCGCCTGCATCACACGAACATCGTCCCGCTGTTCGGCGTGGGCCAGCAAGAGGGCTTCCACTACCTCGTGATGCAACTGATTCGGGGCGTGGGATTGGACGTCGTGATCGCCCGAATCCAGAAGTTGCTCGGCCAAGGCGCGGTCGGAACCGGCATCGACCAACCGCCCAAACCGCTGCCGCCCGGCGCGGCGTCGCCGTCGGACGCCGAACAATTGGCAAGGCTGTTGGTCGAAGGTTCGCTGTGGAGGGCGGGCGATTCGGGCTCGGCGTCGGAACATGGCCTGGGCCGCCGTCTCTTGGCCGAGGCACGCGGCGAAGGCCCAGCCACGCCATCCTGCGGTGGGACCGCCACGGAAGATTACGACGTGCCTCGCCAAGCCGAAACGGCCGAGGCAACGCCAACGACCGACCGACCCGCCCCGCAGATCGCGGTCGAGCCCTCGACATGCCAGCTCGGGCCGCCCTACTGGCGGAGCGTCGCCGCGATCGGCATCCAGGCCGCCGACGCCTTGCACTACGCCCATTGCCACCACACGCTGCACCGCGATATCAAGCCGGCCAATCTGCTTCTCGACGCCCAGGGCGTGGTGTGGATCACCGACTTCGGACTGGCCAAGGCCCTCGACGAAGACCAAGGAAGCCAGACGGGAACGCTGGCCGGCACGCTGCGGTACATGGCCCCCGAGCAATTCTCCGGCCAGGTGGACGCCCGCAGCGACATCTACAGTCTGGGGTTGTCGCTGTATGAGCTGATCACCTTGCGCCCCGCGTTCGTCGATACGAGCCGGAGCGTGTTGATCCACAAGATCACGCACGAACAGCCGCCGCGGCCGCGCCAACTAAACCCGGCGGTTCCTCGGGACCTCGAGACGATCGTGCTGAAGGCCATGGCCCGCGAACCCGCCGATCGCTATCAATCGGCCGCCGAGCTGGCGCGCGATCTGGAGCGGTTTCTCGACGATCGGCCGATTTCGGCACGCCGCGTCTCGCCCGCCGAACGGCTTTGGCGATGGTCTCGGCGCAACCCCGCCGTGGCGGGCCTGGCCGCCAGCACGATGGCGCTGTTGGTCTTGGTGACCCTGGTTGCCAGCGTGGGCTACGTGCGCATCCGCGAGGCCAATATCGAAGAGCAGCGCCAGCGGGAGATCGCGCACGCCATCTCGGTCGAAGAGCAACGGCAGCGTCAAAAGGCCGACGCCACCTCGGCCTTGGCGCTGGAAGCCTTGGACAACATCTTCCGGCAGTTCGCGCCCGATCGGACCCCATCGCCCTCGTCGCTCAATCTCGTCAGCGAATCGGGCGACGAAATCGCCGTGCCGGTGCAACCCGTATTGTCCAAGGAGGCGGCGGCCATCCTCGAGCAGATGCTCGTGTTTTACGACCGGCTTGCCAAGCAAGGCGGCAACGATGCCCGACTCCGTCGGAAGATCGCCGAGGCAAACCGCCGGGTGGGCGACATCCGGCAACGCCTGGGCCACTACGGCGAGGCGAAGGCGGCCTACTTGCGGGCGATCGAACTGTACAAACAACTCGCCCGCGATGCCGGGGGCGACACCGAGCTGACCCTGGAAATCGCCCGCATTCTCAACGAACTGGGTAACGTGGGCAATCTCGGAAGAA
>JANLFZ010000096.1:7304-11542 GCA_024653385.1 Thermoguttaceae bacterium
AAGAATGTACGAATCATCCGGGCAGCCTGAGTCGGGCGAGACGTACCACCTGGAAGCCCTCAGCACGCTTCAGGCGATACCTGTTGGGGCCTCGTCACCCCAACAGCAGTTCGAATTGGCACGCACGTATTACTTCCTGGCCAAGAGTCCACCGCCAGCGCCGGGGGGACCCAAACCTGGCCCACCGCCCGGGCCGGGCACTGCCGAACATGGCGCCTCGTTCAAAGGGTCGCGCGGCGCGGGCGAAGGCAAGCCCGATCGCGGCCCCTGGCCCGAGCCGCCACCGGGCAAATCGGGCCCGCGTCCCTGGCGGTTTGGTCCGCCGCCCAGTGCGATGGCGCCCGACGCACCAGGCGGCCCGCCGCACCGCGGACGCAAGGGCCCCGGCGTTCCCATGTTCGGCCTCGGAGGGCCGCCACGCATGCCGGACTGGGAACGGAGAGAAGAGTACTTGCGCAAGGCGGTCGAGCTGCTCGAGGATCTGACGACCGCGCATCCCTCCGTGCCCGACTACCGCCACATGCTCGCCCGATGCTACCGCGAGATGCCGTGGATCGGACGCAAACCCGAACTGGCAACCCAAGCGCGCACCAAGGCGATCGCAATTCTCGAAGACCTCGCCCGGGATTTTCCCGATGTGCCCGATTACCGGCATGATCTCAGCGAAACCTATGCGATGCCCGAACTTCCCCGGGTCTTTCCCGACGCGAAGGATCCGGATGCCCAGCGCCGCTGGCAAGAATCGCTGAAAGGAACTCGGGAATCGCTTCAGAAGGCGCTCGATATTTCCGAGTCCCTGGTGGCCGAGCACCCCAACGTGCCGGATTACGCGACCAGTCAGGTGCGGATCCGGTTGGCTCTGGCCGGCTATCTTCAGGACACCGACGAGGCACGCGCCGACGAAAACCTCCGCAAGGCCCTGGAGCTGCAATCGTCGCTGGTGCGTCGCTATCCCGGCACGCCGCCCCACCAGTTCATGCTCGCGCTGATCCAGGAGTGGCGAGGCCGGCTCCTGCTGAAACGCGGCCAGTTCGCCGAGGCGCGTTCCATGTTGGAGGCCTCCGTGGCGCTGCTCAAGGAGTTGTCGCAGAAGAACCCGCAACAATGGCATCTGCGCGCCAGCCTGCACGGGAACTACCTGGCCCTGGCCGAGGCACTCCGAGGACTCGGCGACCCGCAGGCCGCCGCGGCATGCGAACGCCAGGCCGGCGAGCTATTCTCGGGCCGGTAGGGGCGTCGGACGAAACGGCTCCGCCTCACGGCGACGCTCCGCCCGAACCCGATCGGCCCGGATCGCGGCGAATCGCCGCAACGCAATAGCCGAGGCGGGAATCGAACCCGCACGGGAGGTTCCTCCCAGGGGATTTTAAGTCCCCAGCGTCTGCCATTCCGCCACTCGGCCGACGAATCGGAACCACGCGAGCCTCAAGGGACCGCGTGTCTTGCGGGAAGGCCGTCGTCCGGTTCATTGGAACCAACCGGCGGCGGCCGAGCAAGGCTCACCGGGAGGCAATCGTGCCTTCCAGGGGGCTGCTGGCCGTGGCGTAGAGCCTCTTGGGAATGCGACCGGCCAGGTAGGCCAAGCGGCCCGCCTCGGCGGCCAGGCGCATGGCGCGGGCCATGGCGAGCGGGTCCTTGGCATGGGCGATGCCGGTATTCAGCAGCACGCCGTCGACGCCCAACTCCATGGCGACGGTGACATCGCTGGCCGTGCCCACGCCCGCGTCGACGATCACCGGGTAGTCGGGGTCGCCGTCCTTGAGGTACTCCAGGCAGATGCGGATGGCGTTGGGGTTGAGCACGCCCTGGCCGGAACCGATCGGGCTGCCGGCCGGCATGACGCTCGATGCCCCCGCCTCTTTCAGGCGTCGGGCGGTCACGGGGTCGTCGCTGGTGTAGACCAGCACCTGGAAGCCCTCGTCGACCAGGCGCTTCGTGGCCTCGAGCGTGGCGACGGGATCGGGCAAGAGGGTCTTGCGGTCGCCGAGCACTTCGAGCTTGACCCAATCCGCTCCGGGATTGTTCATCTGCGAGAGGATCTCGCGGCCCAGGCGCGCCACGCGCACGGCATCGTCGGCGGTGAAGCAACCCGCGGTGTTCGGCAGGATCGTGTATCGGGAGGTGTCGAGGAAGTCCAAGAGGTTCTTGCCCGACGCGTCGATCAGCCGTTCGCGGCGGACCGCCACGGTGACGCACTCGGCGCCGGCCGCGTCGAGCGCCTCGGCCATGAGTTCGTAGGTGGCGTACTTGCCGGTGCCGACGATCAAGCGGCTGGTGAAGCAGTGCGAGCCGATCCGCAAGGGATCGGCACTTGCGCCTTGGGACACGGTTAGCCTCCTCCCACGAGCGTCACGATTTCGAGGCGGTCGCCCTGGGCCAATCGCTCGGTGGCGTGGCGGGCGCGGGGCACGACCTGGAAGTTCCGTTCGACGGCCACGATGTGTGCGTCCAGCCCCAGGTCGGCGAGCAGATCGGCCACGGTCGTTCCCTCGGGAACGTCCCGCGCCTGGCCATTGACCACGATTTGCACCGCGACACTACTCCTCCGCGCGGATGATCGCGCTGGTGAACGGGGCAGCGGCCCACAAGTCCAGCGGTGCGGAAAAGGCCTGGCCCGACGAGTGCATGGCCGCGGACCAGGGGACGACGTACGCCATCACCACGCCGCTGGTGGCCTCGACCACGTAGAGCATGGCCCGGCCGGGCCGGGCGCGGGCGCTCCCTTGGCGCAGGTCGATCAGCCCGCTGGTCATCATGTATTTGGGGCTCTGAGGCACCTGGATTTCAGGCCGGGCGGCGGCACCGCCGCGCCGGCCGGCCGTCTTTTGGAGACCGGCGTTGAACTCCTTGATATAGCCCAACAGATCGGCGTTGGCGTTGCGCTCCCACGTGGCCTGGAAGACGCCCTTGCCTTGGTACGAGGGCACGGCGCCGCGCAGCGTGCCCGTCATCGAATCGAGAACGAAAATGGCCTCGATCCCGTCGTCAACCGGCACCGTGGTGATCACGAGGTTCTCCGCCCGGTCGGTCGCCACCGCGTGGAGCGGCGTGTGAGGCAAGAGCCCCCCCAGGACCAACCCGCCAAGCAGTCCGACCGCCAACCCCATCCAGAGTTTCTGTCTGCCGATTCGGCGCATGCGACATCCTCCTTCCCCGCTCCCCTGTGTGTCGATGGGAACCTTCGTGTATGTTAGCTGTTTTCTGGGGGCGTTTCCAGGTCGGCCTCTTGAAAAGCGGGGCCTTTCCGTCTATAACCGCCCTGCAATCCGTCTCACCTGGGTAACGCACGTCTGGAGGGAGTTCACGATGAAAACGGTCAATGTGGCGTTGATCGGGCAGGGGTTCATGGGGCGTTCGCATTCGAACGCCTGGGGGCAGGTGTCGAAGTTCTTCAAGCCGCCGATCCGGCCCGTGATGCACACGGTCTACGGCTTGCCCGAAGAGAACCCGCAAGCCTTCGCGGAGAACTGGGGGTGGAAGAACGCTTCGACAAACTGGGAGGAACTGGTCAAGTCGCCCGAAATCGGTCTGGTCGACGTGGTCACCCCGAACTATGCCCACGCTCCGGTGGCGCGGGCTGCGCTGGCGGCCGGCAAACCGGTGGCCTGCGAAAAACCGATCGCGGGAACGCTGTCCGACGCGCGTGAGATGGCCGAGGCAGCCAAGAAGGCCAAGATACCCACGTTCGTGTGGTTCAACTACCGCCGGGTGCCTGCCGTGGCTCTGGCCCATCAATTAGTCAAACAGGGAAAACTGGGGGACATTCTCCATGTGAGGGCCACGTACCTTCAAGATTGGGCCGGCCCGCAGGTCCCGCTGTTGTGGCGGTTCGATAAGAAGCTTGCCGGCTCGGGGGCTCACGGCGACTTGAACGCGCACATCGTCGACATGACCCGGTTCGTCACCGGGCAGGAGATCACCGAGGTGGTGGGGGCGATCGCCGAGACGTTCATCAAGAAACGCAAGATCCCCGCCTCGACCGCTGCCGCCGGGGGGATCGCTGCCGGCACAACGGGGGCTGAGCAGTGGGGTGACGTGACGGTCGACGACACGGTGCTCTTTCTCGCCCGATTCTCGGGCGGCGCGGTGGCCAGCTTCGAGGCTGCCCGGCAGGCTACCGGCAACCAGAACCGCAACGGTTTCGAGATCAATGGCACGAAGGGGGCCCTGAAGTTCGACTTCGAGCGCATGAACGAGCTGAACTTCTACGATGCCACGTTGCCCCGCGCGGTCCAGGG
>JANLFZ010000096.1:11552-12608 GCA_024653385.1 Thermoguttaceae bacterium
ACATCATGGTCACCCACGGTGGCGACCACCCCTACGTGGCCAACTGGTGGCCCGACGCGCATATCATCGGCTACGAGCACGGTTTCACGAACCAGGCGTTCGACATCCTCAAGGTGCTGGCGGGCGAGCAGCCCACGGTGCCGATTCCCGACTTTGCCGACGCTTACCAGACCCAGCGGGTGCTCGAAGCGGCTCTGTTGTCGGCCCAAGAACGTCGCCCGGTGAAAATCGACGAGGTCCGTTAGCGCGACTGCGCTAGCCACCCGATCCGCCGCGGGGGCCGCTTGGCGCCTACGCCCTATTCGCGATCTCCGCCGGTAAAGCGGAGGAGGAAATACAAGAGCGTCAAGATGGCCTGAAGCGTGGCTGCCACGTAGGTCATGGCCGCGGCGCCCAGCACGCGGTCGACGTAGAGCATTTCGTCGCGGCTGACGATCCCAAGCTCGGCCAACTGGGCCTTCGCTCGGGCGCTGGCGTTGAATTCCACGGGCAGATTGACCAGTTGGAAGAAGACCACCGCGCTGAATGCGATGATGCCCGCCCAAACGAGCGCGGCAGACGAAAGGACAGCGCCGATAATCAGCAACAAGATGCTGATGTTGCTTCCGAAACCGGCGACGGGCACGGCCGCGTTACGCACGACCAGCGGCGCATACGCCCTGGCGTGCTGTAGCGCATGGCCTGCCTCGTGGGCAGCGATGCCGACCGCGGCCATGGACCGATTGTGGTAGACCTCTTCGCTGAGGCGCAAGACCCGATCGCCGGGGTCGTAGTGGTCGGTCAGATGGCCGGGGACCACTTCGATGGCCACATCGCGAAGACCGGCGGAATCGAGAATGTGCCTTGCAGCGGCCGCTCCACTGAGGGGGGCTGCCACCTGCTGCGCCTCGGCGTAGGTCGAGCGGACCCGCCATTGGGCCCACAGGGCCAGCAGGAATGCCGGCCCGACCACGATGAAATAGTACGGATCGAAGTACATCGCTCAACTCCTTCCGGATGAATAGCTCGTTGGGGTACTGGTCGCGGGCGCGACCGAACTTCCGTGCCGACCGCCTA
>JANLFZ010000096.1:12618-15256 GCA_024653385.1 Thermoguttaceae bacterium
TGGGAATTATACGCGCCGCGTGGGGGGGCGACCTCGGCAATCGGCCACGGCGTGCGATGGTCGGGGCACGGTTCTTACAGGTTGATTCGGCCGAGAAAGCGACATCCCACAAGATAGCGGATACGGCCCTCCTCTTCGACCCGGGCCACGCGCATAACCCTCGCGGTGAAGTGGCTGACCGCGGGCTCGTTCCCCAGCGCAAGCACGAGCGTGTCGAAATCGGGCAGTCGGTTCATGTAGAACGAGATCCCCCCTGCGGAAATATCCCTGCACACGACCTCGAAGAACGACCGTTTGGATGGCCTGAGGCCGTCGACCATGGGAGCGATTTTCTGGCGGTAACGGTAATCGCGCCGGGGGCTCGAGCGGAGTTCGCGTCCAGCGGGGCCGCTGCGCTGGGCCGTTGCGCCTTGGGGAGCGGCGCCCCGTCCGGCGGCCTCGCGTTCGGTGTGTTCTTGGACGATTTTCGCGGCGCGGCGAGCCAACTCGCGGACCTTCTCCAGTTCGGCCTTCATCTCGAACGTCTGGGTCTGATCGACGCCCGTCATGAGCACCGTTTGGATCTGGCCGTTGGCCATGGCCTTCATCGACCACGAGACGCGCTTACGCCCCCCCTGCTTGTTCAGGAGGAAGCCCGCAATCTCGCTCGGGACGCTGTTCCCGACCGACTTGCGGAAGACGCCGCGCATCAGGTCGGCCTCCTCGGGGGCGACGAAGAGGCTCCAGAACGACCGGCCCCGAACCTCGTCGAGCGTGTAGCCGGTCACCCGCTCGCACTCGCGGTTCATGAAGACCACGTTGCCGTCGGCGCTGAGCGTGAGGACCATCGCGTTGACCATTTCGAGGACGGTCGAATTGACGGCCCGCTCTCGGCGGAGGTCTTCCTCGAGCTTCACCCGGGCGCTGGACGCGCTGAGCAGGTGGCCGACGGTCTCGGCGAAGCCGATTTCGTCGGCGGTGAACTCGCGCGGGCGCAGCGTGTAGACGCCCAGTGCCCCGAACGGCCGGCCATTGAGGTGCAAGGGGATGGCCACGCCCGACACCACGCCCAGGTTCCGGAGGAACAGGTCGTCGAACCGCGTCTCGGCGGCCAGGTCGGTCGAGACCACGGGGCGTGCCGAGGCGAGGGCGTAGGCCGCCATCGAATCGAATCCATCCAACGACGATTCATGGACCTCCGAGACCGTTTCCGAGCGGGCATTGCGGGTCGTCGCCACCCGAAGCGCGATCCGCGAATCGGCGCCCACCTCGGCGACGCTCAATAGGTCGGCGTCCAAGGTCTCGCCCACGAGCATCGCGGCATCCTGAATGAGCACCTTCAGCGCGGGCTGGGCCGTGGTGCGGCGTCCAAAGGCCAGAAGGGCCTCGTGGTGCCTCGAAAGCGCATTGCGCGTGCCGGCCCGGGCGTCGTCGGGCGTTGCGACGCCTTTCGAGGCGTCGGTCACGGCGCAGACGTCGTGGTCGGCGGCAGGCATGTCGATCCCATCGCGTTGGAGTTCTCCCAGGCCCCTCGAAAGCCAAGTCAAGTCTAGCTTGCGGCGACCGATTGCAGGGGGGATGGCCAGAAGGTGCGAGTCAGGAAAGAGCAGTGACAACGAATTTGCCGAATAGACAAGGATTGCCGATCCGCGGTTGTCCGGCGCTTGTCACGGACCGCCTCGCTCGTCACAATGCTGCGATGTGTTCCGGAAGGCCGACGATACGGTCCCCGCTAGTGCGAACCCCCATCAAGGGTCCATCCCATGCTCGAGCAACACAAAGACTTGGTGCGCCGGTACTACGAGATCGTTTCCAGCGATTTGGCAGGCATCGAGGACTTGGTGACCGACGATTTTGTGGATCACCACTTCCCGCCCGGCACGCCCCCTGGCCCCAAAGGAGTGCGGCAGTTCTTTACCCGGTTCATCCCGACCTTCTTCAGCGACCTGAAGATCGAAATCGACTTCCTGCTGGCCGAGGGCGATCTGGTGGACTGCCACTTCGTCGCGTTGTTTACGCATACCGGCGAGTTCGCCGGCATCGGCCCGACGGGCAAGCGGCTTCGCGTTCCGGCAATCAGTACCTTCCGGATCGCCGGAGGGAAGCTGGCCGAAGCCTGGGAGATCTACGACAGCGGCGACATGCTGCGCCAGATCCAGTCGTAGGATGGGCCGGCACCGGCGATTCGCGCGAGTCGTTTCCAGTCGGTTTCGAGGGCCCGTCGCATGAACTCCCGACAGCGCGTTCTTTGCGCCCTGGAGCACCGCGAGCCTGACCGCGTGCCGCCCAAGTCGATCGGCACGCGGCAATCGGGCATTGCGGCGTCGACCTATCACCGGCTGAAACAGCGCCTGGGGCTTGCGACGCCCACCCGGGTCTACGACGTTTACCAGATGCTCGCCGAGGTCGAGCGCCCGGTGCTCGAGCGGTTCGGGGCCGACGTGATCGGGCTGAACCGGCCCGCCGTGGCCTTCGGCATCCGCAACGAGGGCTGGAAGCCCTGGCGCCTGTTCGACGGCACACCGGTCGAGGTCCCCGGCGGGTTCCATCCCGTAACCGACGAGAAAGGCGACCTGGTGCTTCTCGACGCGGCGGGCCGGCCCATGGCCCGGATGCCCCATGGCGGGTTCTACTTCGACCGGCTCGACAAGTACCCCGG
>JANLFZ010000097.1:0-10099 GCA_024653385.1 Thermoguttaceae bacterium
TTCTGGCCGACGTCGACTGCGAGATCGCCACGGCGGTCGACGGCCGCGACACGCTCGACAAGGTCGCCCAGTTCCAGCCCGACGTCATCCTGCTGGACATCATGATGCCCAAGATCAGCGGCTTCGAGGTCTGCAAGAAGGTCAAGGGCGACCCGAAGACGCGCGACATCATGGTGTTGATGGTCACGGCGCTCAATGAAGACGGAGACATCGAGCGGGCCGTGGCGGCCGGCTGCGACGATTTCTTGAGCAAGCCGATCAACAAGTTGGAACTGCTCAAGCGGGTCGAGAACATGCTCAAGCTCCGCCACATCTCGGACGAGTTGGAGCGCTTGCGGAGCTACATCGACAGCATGGAAGAGACTCGCGGGCCCAGAGGCTAGATAAGGTCGTACGATCCTGGGGAGGGGTAACCGTTCCCGGGCCGGGGACCGGCGCGCTTCTTGGCCTCTTGCACGTCGGAAGGGAACAGCCCCGTTTTCGCGCTCGTTCGCCGCGAAAATCGGGACGGTTCCCGGGAACGGCTGCGCATTGCCCGGGGTGGCCCCGATGATCGACAGGTTATCCTCCGCCGCGCCATTGCCCCGAAGGGTCGAAAAGCGTCCGGCCCTCTTGCGCCGAGCGGGGAATTTCGCGGCCTCGCGCGGCCTCGTGCGTTCGCCAAGCCCGATCGAACCGTGCCCCGCGGCGCGCGCCGTTACAATGAGGTTCTTGGTTGACGAGGCATCACGGCGCAGAAACCGCGGAGGACGATACGGAATGGATACGCAGGGCGTCGGGTTCGATATGGATTTCCCCACCGACACGCTGAGCGCGGACGAGACGGTCGTCGAGCGGACCTCGGTCGAGTATCTCGGCCGCTGGAACCGCCTGGTGAGCACGACGAACTGGGAGAAGGGCCGCATCATCTCGCAGTGGCGACAGAGCCTTCTGGCCGCCGGGGTGCCGATCCAGTTCTGCTCGGACGAGGCATGGAGCCGGCGCGTGGGCCATGTCAGCCCGCAACACGTCGGCCGGTTGCGCCGGACCTACGAGCAGTTCGGCGAGGTGTACGAACAGTACCCCGGCCTTTACTGGAGCCACTTTCAGGCGGCGCTCGACTGGCACGATGCCGAGATGTGGCTCGAGGGAGCGGTCCAAAACGGCTGGTCGGTGGCCCAGATGCGGCGTCAGCGATGGCAGACGCTGGGTGCAGCGGCCGAGGCGGAACCGCGCGAGGACGAGATCGTCGTGGCCGAGTTGGACGAGGACTCCGCGTTGGACGAGACGCCTCGCGAGATCGCCGAGGAACCGATCCGCGAGGTTCGAGATCCCGACGCCGCCCAGGGCGCCGAGCGACTGGGCGATCGTCCGGCAGAGACCGCGTCCCTGGACGAAGCCTCGGAACCGCTTGTCGAGTGCGAGCGTCCCGTGCGTCCCTTCGAGAACCTGCCCGCGCTACCCGACGATCTGCACGAGGCCTTCGAGACGCTCAAGCTGGCGATTCTTCATCACAAGGTGTCCGGCTGGCGCGAGGTCCCGCGGAACGACGTGTTGGCGGCGCTCGATGCGCTGAAGGCCTTGGCGATGGCGCCGGCGGATGGGACGTAACCGTTCGCTCCCTCGGTATGGTGGCTTTGCGACCGACAGTCTCATTTTCGCACTCCTTCGCCGCGAAAATCGGGACAGTCCCCGTCAAGGGTTACCGGTAACGATTCCCTCGGCGGATCCCGCGCAATTGGCGCCTGCCGCACGAGCCCAGGGCTCCACAGTCCCGGCAAATCCGGCCCATTTCTCGCCGAAAGCCCATTCTCAGGCCGGCCACAAGCTATGGTTGAGTGGGTGATCAAGGGCGTAACCGTTCACGGGGACTGTCCCAATTCTCGCCCAATTCTCGCGGCGAAGTCCGCGAAAATGGGACTGCCCCCTTCGCGCGTGGGACACTATGGAACCGTTGGGCTATATCGCGCCGTGGGTGCTCGGCAGCGTCGCGGTCGGCATTCTCGTCGGCTACTTGCTGAGCGGATTGGGAAAAAGCGGAGTGGCTGAAACGGCCAAGCCACCCTCAAGGCCCTCGTCGAGCTGCTCAAGGCCGTCGAGCAGATGAACGGCGATGTCGAGTGCCACAACAGCGAGATCCGTCAACAGGCCGACCACGTGGGCAGCTTGCGCGTAACCGGCGAGATGGAGGATGTGCAGCAGGCCCTGCTGGCGCACATGGTTTCGTTGCTGAAGTCGAACCAGCGCCTCCAGAACGATTTGATGTGTACTCGCTACCGCATGGAAGAGCAGGCCCAGGAGATCGACCACGCCCGCCGCGAGGCACGAACCGACGCCTTGACCTCCGTCGCCAACCGCAAGGCGTTCGACGAGAAGCTCCGGGTGCTCTTGGCCGAATGGGAACGCGACGGGATCCCCTTCGTGCTGATTCTTGCGGACCTCGACCACCTCAAACGAATCAACGATTCGCACGGCCATCCGGCCGGTGACCACGTGCTGAAGATCGTCGGAAGCTGGCTCCGGCAGTGGGTCCGCCACGACGACTTCGTGGCTCGCTACGGGGGCGACGAGTTCGCTATCTTGCTCCCTCGCACCCAGCTCGAAACCGGTATGGCGCTGGCCGAAAAAGTCCGCGCGCAGGTCGCGGAGCGAGCCTCGGGCGTGACATTCCGCGGCGAGCAGGTCTCGCTTTCGCTGAGTGTGGGGGTCGCGGTCGTTCGCGTGGGGGATACCGTGGACCAGATTATGTATCGAGCAGATCAAGCTCTGCTCAAGTCGAAACGACGCGGGAGAAACCAGGTAACCTGCGAGGGTCAGGAAGAAGTCGCTCCCGAGCCGGCCCTGAGCCCAGACGTTTCCGGTCGGTCCTCCGTGCTGTCCGTTGACCTGCCGAATTGGGGGCAATGCGCCGCCTGGAGTCCCTCGACCCCAGGCGAGTCCCCCGCCGCATTCCCCGATTTCTGACGCCAAACAAAACGGGTGTTCTCGCACGGCGCGGGTCTGGCTATAATCCCGCCCCGCTTCGATCCACGGGCAAGCTGCCTACGCGGCGCGAGCGAAGCGTGTCGAGTTCCAGGGGGGCTCGACCCGAGGAATCTCCGTGCGTTTGCTATTCTGGGCAATTCTGGCATGCTGCGCGGTGTGCGTCGGCTGCGGGACCACGAAGTGGACCGATACGAGCCGAACCGCTACCGAGCAGTTACTGCTGAGCGACTCGATGGATCGAGCGGTCAGCCGGATCGATTTCCGTGCCCTGGCCGGAAAGAAGGTGTTCCTCGATTCGACGCCCGTGGCGGCCATCACCGACGGCCCGTATCTGACCAGCTTGATCCGCCAGCACATCCTCGCCAGCGGCGGCATTCTTAAAGAGAAACGCGAGGAGGCGGACTATATTGTCGAGCTGCGAGCCGGGGCGGTGGGAACCGACCGGCACGATGTCCTGTTCGGCGTGCCGGCCTTGACGCTGCCGGTCGCGCCCTTGGCCGGGGTCCCCTCGCAAATCCCCGAAATCCCGCTGATGAAGAAGACCGACCAGCGCGGCGTGGCCAAGATCGCGCTGTTCATCTACAACCGGAACACGGGCCGGATCGTGTGGCAATCGGGCGTCATTCCCGAGGAGAGCAAGGCCAAGGCCGTGTGGTTCTTCGGCGCGGGTCCGTTCCAGCGGGGATCGATCTATCAGGGGACCAAGTTCGCCGGCGACCGCTTCCATATTCCGTTGATCGATTTGAGTTCCGCCTCCGAGGGGAAGCATAGTCCCGTCTCGGTGGCCGAGGAGGCGTTCTTCGTCGAGCCGAAGGAGAACGAGAACCTCGCGCGTCGCGACAAGGCGACGGAAGACAAGACGCCGGACAAAGAGAAGGCGCCGCCACAACCCACCAGCCATCAGAAGGCCGAGGCGGCACCCGCGGCCTCGACCCACTCGGCCGGCGTGATTCAGACGGGCCACACGGCCCAGGACACTCCGAAAGCGGAATCGGTCGGCGGTTCCTCGACTCCGGCCCCCGAGCCACGGCCAGGTCCCGCCCGCTCGGACGCAGCCCCGACCGCGGGCGAAGTCAAACCCGACCAGGCCGTGCCCCCCAACGCGTTCCGGCCACTACCGCCGGTCTCGCCGTCGTCCGAGAGTGCCGACGAGGTCCCCTTGATGGACCCGCGGTTCAACCTCTGGCGGTGAGGGGCTTCCCAGGCAGGGGCCGGCCCGGCACAACACGGCCTTCGCCGATCGGGTCCCGAAAGTCCGTCAACCGTCATTCTCCGCCAAAGCGGTTTGACGAGCCTCGGCGCCCCGGGCGATCTGCGCGGCCACCGTGGCCAGCAGCTTCTCGCGCACGATGGGTTTGACCAAATAATCGTCGCACCCGCAATCGAGGCACTTCTTGCGGTCCTCGGGCATGGCGTGCGCGGTAAATGCAACGATCGGGCCGGCGAAACCCGACGCGCGGAGCCGTCGCGTCGCTTCGTAGCCATCCAGGACGGGCATCTGCATGTCCATGAGCACCACGTCGAAAGGCCGGCCTTGGTCGACGGCGGCCGTCGCGAGATCGAGAGCCGCCTGGCCATTGTCGGCCACGACGACCTCGGCGCCGGCTTTGCGCAGCAGGTGGGAGACCAATCGCTGATTGTCCGGCCCGTCCTCAGCCAAGAGCACGCGGCAGCCCGGCGGGAGTTTCGCGACGACCGTAGGTACCTGGGGTTGGCGGCGCGTGCGGCACAGCGCAACCGCTTCGTCGGCCGAAAGCCACCGCACGCCGTCAAGCGGGCCGGTTGGTACCGTCAAAGTGAAGGTGCTTCCTTGATTCGGAGCACTGGCGACCACCAGATCTCCGCCGAGCAGTTGGGCCAGCCGCTTGCTGATGCTCAGGCCAAGCCCGGTGCCGCCAAAGCGTCGGCTTGTCGAGGCGTCGGCCTGGGTAAACGGCCGGAACAGGCGATCGAGCACGTCGCGCGTCATGCCAATGCCGGTGTCGACGACCTCGATGCGAAGCCGGGGGCATTCGGTCGGGCCGTCGATCCGGGCGATCAGGCGCACACTGCCCGACTCGGTAAACTTCACCGCGTTTCCGACCAGGTTGATCAGGATCTGGCGAAGCCGCATGGCGTCGGTGCGGATGGTCTCGGGCACGAGGCTGCGCCACTGGACCGCAAGGTCCAGCCTTTTCGCGTCGGCCCTGGGCCGCATGAGGGACACGACCTCGGCGAGGACCGCCTCGGGCGAGCAAGGTTTGTGCTCGATTGCCAGCTTGCCGGCCTCGATCTTCGAGAGGTCCAGCACGTCGTCGATAAGCCGGAGCAAGTGGTCGGCGTTCTGACGGATCACCTCGATGGGGTTCTCGGTGATGGTGTCGTCGAGACGTCCGGCGGGGACGTACTCGGCAAGCAGATCGACATAGCCGAGAATGGCGGTCATGGGCGTGCGGATCTCGTGACTGACGTTGGCCAGGAACTCGCTCTTGGCCCGGTTGGCCGCCTCGGCCGCGTCGCGCGCCTCGGCCAGTTCGGCTTGGGCCTTGCGCCGGGCGTCGATATCCTGGCGGAGTCGTTGCTCGGTAGCTTTGAGGGCTTGTTCGACAAGTTTCCGCTCGGTGATATCGGTGATGAATCCTTCGAGGGCCACCACGTCTCCCTGTTCCGCGGAGATGCCCACCCCTTGTTCCCAAACCCACCGCTCTTCGCCGGTGGCCCGGCGGATGCGGTATTCCATGGTAAAGGGGCGGCTTTGAGCGATCGCCTCTTGCACGGAGTGCCTTACCCG
This sequence comes from Thermoguttaceae bacterium, assembly GCA_024653385.1. Classification (GTDB taxonomy): domain Bacteria; phylum Planctomycetota; class Planctomycetia; order Pirellulales; family Thermoguttaceae; genus JANLFZ01. Next base: position 5,735 of record JANLFZ010000097.1, read on the forward strand.
GTCGCGGTCGTCCGGGTGAATCAGATCAACAAAGGCGGTGGCCGTTTCTCCGACGAGTTGGTCGGCCCGGTATCCCGTCAATGGCCGGCATCCTTGGCTGACGAACTCCATGGTCCAGCGCGCGTCGTTTCGGCAGCGGTAGGCCATGCCGGGCAAATTGCCCATGAGCGTGGTCAATTTGCGTTCGCTTTCGCGCAGGGCCTCGCCCACGCGGACGCGTTCGGCGATCTCGGCCTCGAGGCTCGCGGTGCGTTCCTTGACCCGCTGTTCGAGCGAATCGTGCAGGCGCCTTAGCCGGGCCGCCAGGGCGTTGTAGCTGCGGGCCACGGTGCCGATCTCGTCGTTGCCCGCCTCGGCGATGGGCGCCAAGGCGTCTTCGTCGGTTTGTGTCACGGCCGACTGCAAGTGCGCGGCAATGGCCGAGAGTCGCTTGCAGATCAGCCAGCGGAACGCCCATAAGAACGCTCCGGCAAGCGCCACCCCCGTGGGCACCATGACCCACAGCGCCTTGGCCGTCTCCGAGGCGGCGAGCGCATCCATGGCGGCGACCGGAATGCCCACCATGTCCAAGGCCACGACCTCGCCCACGGGCCATCCGAAGCCGGCCTCCGTCCCGTAGCGAGCCACGAGCGAGGCGGGCGCGTTTTCGGGCCGGCCATGGCATCGCACACAACTCGCTTCCATGCGGCGCGGCAGGCAGTGGACGACGTATTCGTGTCCGTCGATTTGGGCACGCCCGGTCCAATGGCCCGCCTCGGGATGCGCGCGGAAGTACGCAAGGAGCCGGCGCTCTTCGGGCCCAGCCGCGTTGGCCGGGTTGCGCGGATGGTCCGAAGAGAACTTCAAGAGGTAGTCGGGGAACTCGTTGCGGACTCGCTCGAAGACCCGGCGCGCAATGAACGACGTCGACATCAGCTCGGGGATGAACTCGTCCGGCCCGTACCGCTCGGCCAGTCGCGGGCGCAACGTTTCGGCCACGTACTGGCGGATCGCCAGATCGAACTGGAGCCCCAGATCGGCCTGAGCCGCCGTCAGCACGCGCGCCTGCTCGCGCACCCCCAGCCAGGTGCGCGCCAGTCCAATGCCCATGATCAGCAGGGCAAACAGGCCCACGAGCATTAGGAACTTCGTGCGCAGCGTCATAACACTCTCCTCAGGGGGCGCTCTCTCAAACATAGTTCGGACGCCGCCGCGCTCGCCCGCCCGCCCGGCGCGACGCCGCCGAGTCGCCGTGCCGGTTGTACGGGCTGCGACGACCGTGCCCCAAAACCCCTTCCCGTGCGGGGGTTGCCCGGGCCGGCCCCATCGGGTTGTCGTTGGGGCGTTGGTCAGTTACGTTGAAAGGGTCCGAGGGGCTTGCGACGCCAGGTGCTTCGACGGCGCGGCGGTGTGGCTGGGTCCAGGTGCCGCGGCGTTGGGCACTTGCGAGGGGCTTGACGTATTCCGAGACGCGGGAGCGTGGTGATGATGAGACACTTCGCGATGGGATGGCTTCTCGTACTGGCCGCGGCGGCCTGGCTGCCGGCCCAACATGCCGCGCCGGTGCGCGTGGCCACGTTCCAGTGCGATGTCACGCCGCCGTTGGGCGGACACCCGATCATCTGGCTCAAGCCCCTGTCGACCGTGGAAGACCCGCTCTGGGCCAAGGGCATTGTGCTCGAGCAGGGCGACCAGCGGTACGTGATCTGCGCGGTGGACTGGTGCGGGCTGGGCAACTCGAGCCACCGCCTGTTCCGCGAGAAGATCGCGGCGGCGGCCGGCGTCGATGTTTCCCGGGTCGCGGTGCAGACCGTCCATCAGCATACGGCCCCCTACACCGACGGCGATGCCCAACGCCTGCTCGACCAGACCGCCGCGCCGTTGCGCTACGTCGACTTCAAGTTCCTCGACGAGGTGACCGACCGGCTGGCCGCCGCGGTCAAGGAGTCGCTGGCGCATTTCCAGACGGTCGACGCGGTGGGGCATGGCGAGGCCAAGGTGGAACGTGTCGCCTCGAGCCGGCGCATCGTCACCCCCGACGGCAAACTGCACGGCCGAATGAGCGCGACGAAAGACGCGGCCCTGCGCGCCCTGCCCGAGGGGTTCATCGACCCCGTGCTCCGCACCGTGACGCTCGCGCGGGGCGACAAGCCCGTGGTCCGCCTGCACTACTACGCCACGCACCCGCAGAGCTTCTATCAGGACGCGCGGGCGTCGGCCGATGTCCCCGGCATCGCCCGCCAACGCATGGAGCAGAAGGAAGGGGTGTTCCAGATCTACTTTACGGGGTGTTCGGGCGATGTGGCGATGGGCAAGTACAACGACGGCACGCCGAAGGCCCGCGAGGAATTGGCCGGCCGGCTTTACGCGGGCATGGAGGCGGCCGTCGCGGCCACGAGGTACGCCCCCATCGGCCGGCTCCAGTGGCGCGCGCTGCCGGTCGTGTTGCCGCTACCTGCGGATGTGGAAGCGCGAGCCGCCAAGGACCGTGCCCTCCTGGCCGATGCCAAGGCCGACCCGATCGCCCGGACGCTGGCCGCCTGCCGCCTGGCGTTCGTGGCACGCGCCAAGGAACCGCTCGAGATGAGCGGGCTGCGCATCGGCGCGGTCCACCTCCTCCACCTGCCCGGCGAGTGCATGGTCGAGTTCCAGCGCTTCGCCCAGGAGATCAAGCCGGGCGAGTTCCTCGCCGTGGCGGCGTACGGCGACCTGGGCCCGGGCTACATCTGCACCGAGCAGGCATTCCGCGAGGGCGGCTACGAGCCCAGCGCGTCGCGCGTGGCTCCCGACACCGAGCGCGTGCTCAAGGACGCCATCGTGCGGCTCATCGAGGGCATCTGCTGTTGCTCGGACCGCAACGACCGCAACTGACCCCAGGGCAAAGTCCCCGGGAACGGATGCGGCTCAGGGGAACACGAACAGGGTCACCGCGTCCTTGTCCTTGATGAACACGCGGTTGCCCGCAATCACCGGATGCGCGTACGTCGGCGTCTCGGCGACCTTGATCCGAGCCAGCTCTTCGTACTGCTTGTCGCTGGGCCGGAAGGCGATCAACTCGGAATTGCCGGGCAAGGCGAGGATGACCGAACCGGCGTCGAGCACGGCCCCGAAGCGGTCGTGCTTGCCGGTGTCGGTCCAGAGCAATTTGCCCGTCTTCGCGTCCATGCAGAAGAAGTTGCCGCGGTCGGACAGTCCGAACAGCAGGCCGTCCTTGAGCACGGGCGTGTTGAACACCGTGCCGATCTCGGCGTTGGCCCACAGTTCCTTGGCGGCGAAGGCATCGCCTTGTTTTTCGATCTTGACGGCCCGGGTGCCTCGGCCTTGACCCGTGTAGATGACCGTCTGCCCGTCGACGATCGGCGTGACCGCGTTTTGAGCCCTGCGTTCGACTGGCGCGGCGACGCGCCAGAGCAGTTTGCCGTCGGCCAAGGCGATGCCCACGAGGCTCTGGTCGGTCTGGACCACGACTTGTCGGACGCCGTCGACGGTCATGAGCACGGGCGAGGCGTAGGCCGGCCCGTCGCCCGACCACTTCCACTTCGGCTTGCCCGACTCGAGGTCCAGCGCCAACACGACCCCGCTGTCTCGCCCGCCGAGGTGCGCGATGCACATTCCGTCGACCACCAACGGCGACATGGCGGTGAAGAACTGGGGCACGTCCTTGAACTCGTCGTTGCGCCACGCGACCTTGCCCGTGGCCGCATCGAGGCACGAAAGCACTCCGCCAACGCCCAGCGTCACGACCTTCCCGTCGGCCACGGTGGGAGAGCTTCTGGGGCCCGGGTGCGAGGCGGCCGCCCCCTTGACGCTCGTGGCCGCGTACTTGTCTTGCCAGAGCACCTTGCCGTCGGTCGCGCTGAGGCACAGCGTCACTTCGTCGCCCCCCTGGCGCGCAAACACGTACAACTTGTCGCCCACCAGCGCCGGGGTGGAATCGCCCAAGCCCACGGTGGTCTTCCACTTCTCGGCGAGGGCCTTCGGCCATGCCTGAGGCGCGGTAAACCCGGCCAGCTTGCCGTCACGCTGCGGTCCGCGCCATTGCGGCCAATCCTGGGCCACCGCGCACGCCGTGGTCAGGAAGACCGCCAAAGAAGCCACGAACTTCGCCAGTCGAGGTGCGGTAGTCATGATCGCTCCCGTCCCATTGCCGTGAACCAACCGAAACCAAGCCGCACGCGCGGCACGGTCCCAAGATAGCACGTCGTCGGGGCGTGCAACAGGGATGGGGCACCGCCTTGATCCAGGTCCGGACCAACTCTCGCGGGGGGATTCGAGATGCTCGCGTAAGAATCGCCCTGCCTGTGTCGTATGAAAAATGGTTTGGGTGTGTGGGCAAACACCGGTCTGATCCATCGGCATTGCGAGTCGGCTCATGGTGCTCGAGCG
>JANLFZ010000097.1:10109-15207 GCA_024653385.1 Thermoguttaceae bacterium
ACGAGGAATTCTGCCGGGAACCGTATCACCCGGTGGCCGGAGATCTCACCAACTACCGCATCACCGACTTGCGCTATCACCGCGACCTGACCGGTGGGGCATACCTCGACCTGACGATGGTCGACCCGGCCGGCGAATGCATACGGCTGCGGTTCAAGAACCCCTCCGGTATTCAAATGCGGGGATGTCTCCCCTCGTTGGTCGGGCCGGAAGTGCGCAACGTGAGCGGGCGGGGCTGGGACGGAGTGAGCGTGGTAGCCCGGTGCGCGTGCTGTAGCGAGGGGAGTTTCTCGTTCTGGGCCGAAGAGGTCGTCGCCTTGCCCAACGGCACCTAGCGGAGTTCCGCCACAAGAAAACCGCTGCCCCGCGGCACGGTCGGCGCCGCGGGGCAGTGCGTGGTGTTGCCGTGCGTCAGTAGGGTTTGTACACCCCGGGGACCGGCATCGGGTAGTTGCCCTGCGCGTCGGGCATGGCGCGGGGGTTGGCGTCCCAGGCGAGTCGCTCGGGGAACTCGTTGGGCCCCTTCTCGACCGCCTCATCCCACTTGACCACCTGGCCCGAGTACGTCGCCATGCGGCCCAACGTGGCCGTCATGCTCGACACGGCCCCGAACCAACCCTCGTTGAACGGCTTGCCGTCGCGAATGGCCTTGATCAGGTCGATGTGCTCCTGATCGTAGGGGTTGTTGCTCTCGAGCTTCGGGCCGCCGCGGACCTCGACGCCTCGGTTTCCCTTGGTGCCGTGGACGAACTCCGAGACGCTGCTCCAGGTGTTGGGCTGCTGGCGGCACTGGCTGAAGCACTTCGTGCCGTCGGCATAGGTGAACTCGACGTAGTGGTGGTCGAAGATCTGGCCGATGCCCCGGTTGTTGCGGACCTGGCATCCGCCCATGCCGTTGGCCTCGACCGGATGGGCCTTCTGCCAGTCGCCGTCCTTGCACATCACCCAGTTGGCGATGTCGATGTTGTGGACGTGCTGCTCGGTGATGTTGTCGCCCGAGAGCCAGCAGAAGTGGTACCAGTTGTGCACCTGGTACTGCATCTCGGTCATGCCGGGCTCGCGGCCGCGGATCCAGATCGCGCCGCCGTTCCAGTAGACGCGCAGAAACATCACGTCGCCCAGCTTGCCGTCGTGGATTTCCTGCACCCCGCGGATGTACCCGGCCTGATGATGGCGCTGAAGCCCCACGCCGACCTTCAGCCCCTTCTGATCGGCCATCTTGTTCGCGGCGACGAGGGTGCGATAGCCTGGCGCGTCGGTGCAGCAGGGCTTCTCCATGAACACATGCTTGCCCTTCTCGATCGCGTAGGCGTAGTGGCTTGGCCGGAATCCCGGGGGCGCGGCCATCACCACCAGATCGATGCCGCAGTCGATCGCCTTCTGGTAGGCGTCCAGACCGACGAACACCCGATCCGCGGGCACGTCGACCTGCTCGGGGAACTGGTTCTTCAACTGGCCGAGCGCGCCCTTGGCGCGATTCTCGAAGGCGTCGGCCACGGCCACCAGTTGGATCTGCTGCTTGAGCACGTGCTGCACGTTGAGGCAGTTCGCCGCGGCACCCGTCCCGCGCCCTCCGCAGCCCACCAGAGCGATCTTGATCCGGTCGGAACCCGCCGCGTGAACCGACTTGGCCAGATTGAGCCCGCCCACCATTGCCAATCCCGCGGCGCCGGCCGAGGTCGCCTTGAGGAATTCACGCCGAGTACGTTTCGCTTCACTCATCGAGGTGCTCCTTGAGAAAGTCCAGTTCGGAAACCACGATTTTCGGCCACCCCAGGCCGCGTTGTCAAGCGACTCGGCGGCGTCTCGGGGGGCAATGAATTACACCATCCGAGGGACATCCCATCGCACGATCGTCCGAGGTTCCATCGCTCCCCACGATCTATGCACGACCTTTTGACCGATTTCGGGTATGGCCGACTTCCCCGCAATGACGCATTGTGGCGAGAATTCGGGCAAACCGGGAGAACTTTGCGTGCTCGGCAGACCGTTCCCAACCGCCCACTCCTGCTTGGCCGATGATCTTTCGTCGAGACACGCGGCGCATCACGTTGCCGGTTTGCCCCGCGTGCGAACGACGGGCCACGTGGCAACACAGTTCGAGGGGAGTGCGAGGTGCCAAACGACGTCCCAACGGTCGATCAGGTCCGCAAGGTCGTGCTCGATGGCCTGCGCCAACTCGGCGCGGCCGACGTGGACGAAACGTCGATCGAAGAGAGCATTCTCGTCCGCCGGGGCTACTACGCCGGGCGCCGGTATTCCCTGAATGGGGCCTCGGCCCTGTGGCTGGCCGACCGAGGCGAGGTCTGGTTCCGCACCGCCGACGGCCGAACCCTGAAAACCCCGCTCTCTGCGCCCGCGCGCGACGCGGCCTGAGACCGGGCCGTTGGCCCGGCGGCATGCCGGCGCAGTCTCCGTTATCCGGTTTGTCGCGCCAGTTTGCGCAGCGCCTCGATCCCGCGCTGGATCGTCGCGTCGGCAGCCGCGTAGGAGAGGCGAAAGTGCGTGTCGCGGCGGCTGAAGACGTTGCCGGGAATAATCAGCAGCTTGTGCTCCGCGATGGCCTTGGCGACAAACTCCGTGCCCGTGCCCCACGGGACCCGGGGAAACGCATAGAACGCCCCTCGCGGCGCGACCAGTTCATAGCAGTCGGAAAGCCCTTCGACGATCAGGTCCCGCTTGCGCCGATAGGCGTCGATCTGGGGGCCGACATCGACCTCCATCGCCGCGGCGGCGGCCCACTGGAACGGATGCGGGGCGCACACGAAGCTGTACTGCTGGAACTTGATCATCTGCTCGATGATCTCGGCCGGCCCGTGCGCGAACCCCACGCGCCACCCCGGCATGCCGTAGGTCTTGCTGAAACCGTCGATCACCAGGGTCTTTGGGTTGTAGCGGGCAGGGGAGACGAACTGGCCGTCGTAGCAGAAATGCCGGTAAATCTCGTCGCTGATCAACAGCACGTTCCGCTCGGCCGCCAGTTGGGCCAGGGCTTGAACCTCCGCGTCGCAGGCCACCGCGCCGGTGGGATTGGCCGGACTGTTGACCACGATCGCCTTGGTCCGCGGAGTGATCGCGGCCGCCACCCGGCCGATGTCGATGCGGAAGTCCGGATACGTGTCGACGAACACCGGCACGCCGCCGACCATCTTGACCAGCGCCTCGTACATCACGAAATACGGGTCGAAGATGATCACCTCGTCGCCGGGGTTCACCACGACGAGCACCGCCAGCACCAGCGCGCCGCTGGATCCCGAGGTGACGAACACGCGCCGGTCCGCATGACCGAAGCGCTGGTCGATTTCCGCCTGAAGCTTGTCGCGCAGGACCGGCATGCCTTGCGTCAGGGCATAGCCGTTCTTGCGGCCCTCGATCGCCTCGACCGCCACGCGGCGCACCTGCTCGGGCACGTCGAAATCGGGCTGCCCGATCGACAGGTTGATCGGGTCGACCAGTTGGGCGCCAAGGTCGAATACCTTCCGAATTCCCGAAGCATCGAAACTGTGCGTTCGATGGGCGAGCCAGCGGTGCGGCATGGACGTGCGGGTCGCTGAAACAGGGGCAGGATAGGAGGGGGCCAGGCTAAAGCCGATCGGGCATTGTAGCCCGCCCTGGGGCCCCCGTCGAGGCGTCTCTCGGGGGCCGCGGGGCCAAAAGCCGGCTGCGCTGTGGTCCGCGGCCGGTGGTTGCCGTGCCGACGCACGGTTTGAACATCGCGGTCCAAGCAACCGCGTGACGCTTCTTCAAGATTCCAAGGTCCCCTCCTCTGGTTTCGGCGATCGTTGGACCACTCCCCTTCGACGCGGGATTTTCCCGCGGTGCATCGTGGGGCCAGTACTTCGCTGAACGCCTCCTCTTGGGTAGGCGATCACAAGCCGGGGGCGAAGCCGTGGCGCATGGTGTTCTCGCAGATCGAGCGGGGTTCGACGAAGTGCAAGAGGTAGTCGGGCCCGCCGGCTTGCGTGCCCGTGCCCGACAGCCCGAACCCGCCAAACGGTTGCCGGCCGACCAAAGCACCGGTGATGCCGCGGTTGAGATAGAGATTGCCAACGCGGAACAGGCGTCGGGCTTGCTCGAGATGCGAGGGCTTCCGGCTGTACACGCCCCCGGTCAGCCGGTAGGTCGAGCGGTTCGCCCAGTCGAGCGCCTCGTCGAAATCGCCTGCCCGCATCACCGAGAGCACCGGGCCGAAGATCTCTTCGCGGGCAAGGCGGTGCTCGGGCCGAATGCCCGAGAAGATGTGCGGGCCCACGTAGGGCTTCTTCACCCGTTCTTCCAGGCCCGGCGGCACCGGGCAGGCCAGTTCGAGCGTGCCTTCCTGCTTGCCGAGTTCGATATACTCGCGAATCTTGCGTGCGGCGGCCTCGTCGATCACCGGGCCGAGGTCGGTCCCGGGATGGAGCGGGTCGCCGATCACCAGGCTCCGCGTGGCCTCGATCAGCCGATGGAGGAAGCGCTCATAGACGGCGTCGACCACGATCGCGCGGCTGCACGCCGAGCACTTCTGACCGCTGTAGCCGAACGCCGATTGGCGCACGCCGAGGACGGCTTCGTCCAGATCGGCCGACTCGTCGACCACGATCGCGTTCTTGCCCCCCATCTCGCAGACGACCTTCTTGATGCATCCCTGGCCATCGCGCACTTGGGAAGCGGCCTGGAGGATATCGAGCCCGACGTCCCTCGACCCGGTAAACGCGATGATCGCCACGTGGGGATGCCGCACCAAGGCAGCGCCGACCACACTGCCCGGGCCGTGAAGGCACGCCAGGGCCTCGGCCGGCACGCCCGCGCGCCGGAAGATCTGGCAGATCGCCCAGGCCGTGCCCGGCGCGTGCGCCGAGGGTTTGACGATCGCGGGGTTGCCGGTGACCAGGCAAGCGGCGGTCATGCCGGTGAGGATCGCCGCGGGGAAGTTCCAGGGGGCGATGACGGCCGCCACGCCGCGCGGCTGATAGACCAACTCGTTCAGCTCGCCGACGAACCGGCCCAAGCGCTTGGGTTCGAACAGCGCCACGGCTTGGCGCGCGTAGTACTCGCAGAAGTCGATCGCCTCGCAGACATCGGCATCGGCTTCGCGCCAGGTCTTGCCCGCCTCGCG
>JANLFZ010000098.1:0-1026 GCA_024653385.1 Thermoguttaceae bacterium
CAACCACTGGTTCGACTGCCTGGTCGGCTGCGCCGTGGCTGCCTCGATGCAGGGGGCCACGTTGCCGGAGATGAACGCGAAACCCGCGGGGGCGAAGCCGCGGTTGAGACTCTCGGACCTGCAACGGAGTCGGCGATAGTGGCTGAGCATCCATCGCAACAACCCGACGGTTCCCAGCGCGGACTGGTCTGTCGACAGTGCGGTTGCCGACACTTCTGGGTGCTCTACACCCGCCGCATCGCCGGCGGCCGACTGATTCGGCGGCGCGAGTGCCGGCATTGCGGCCAGCGCTACACCACCACGGAGAGAATCGTGAACTAGGCGGCAATCCGCCGGGAGGTTCTGCCGGTAGCACCGATTTCCAGAAACCGCGGCAAGAGGGCTTCCGCCCTGCAACGTCGCCGCTACAAAGAGCGAGAGACAACCGAGCCAGGCGACGTCGGCGACTGATCATCGCGGGCGACACCAGACCAACGAACAGGCCATGCGGGGCCGCATTCCCCGCGTGGCCTTTTTTCGTTGGTCTCGCCGGTTCGGTCACCCGTGAGAGCGGGTGGGCCAGTGCCCGGTGAGGTCTTTTTACGGCGTGCGGCTGCAACGAAACGGGAATCCCAGCCAGCGTGAGGAAGGGCGCTGAACATGCAGCCCCCATGAAAACGCCTCGCATGCTTGGTGCGACTCCAAGACCCGCCACTGAGGAGAAATGAACGGTGCCCGAATCGCTCGATGAAACGATCCGTGAGAACGCCCAAGGCCCGGCCGAGGCGCATGGCGACTCCGGCGGGATGAAGCAACACAGCCTCCGTGACCAGATCGAGGCCGACCGCTACCTCGAGAGCAAGAAGGCGGTCAAGAGTAAGGGTTTGGGCATCGGCATGAAGAAACTCGTTCCCCCCGGAACCGACTGACCATGTTCGGCTGGCTCAAGAAGAACCTCTTCGGCAGTAATGCACGACGGCGCCCCTTGCGGGCCGTCCGTGTGCCGCTCGGCGTCCGCGGCCGCTACGATGCCGCGGCCACGACCGA
>JANLFZ010000098.1:1036-15185 GCA_024653385.1 Thermoguttaceae bacterium
TGGGCGGGCGCCGATCTGCTCTCCGCCGACGCGGCCGCCAATGCCCAGGTCCGCCGCGTGCTCCGTAGCCGCGCACGGTACGAGGTGGCCAACAACAGCTATGCCCGCGGGATCGTGCTCACTTTGGCCAACGATTGCGTGGGCACGGGACCACGTTTGCAGATGCTCACCGACGACGCCGAGGCCAACCGGCTCGTTGAGCAGCAGTTCGACGAGTGGGCCACGGCAGTCGGCCTGCCCGAGAAGCTCCGCACGATGCGCATCGCCCGGGCCGAGTCGGGCGAGGCCTTCGCGATGCTCCTGTCCAATCCGAAGATCGATTCGCTGGTGAAGCTCGACTTGCGGCTGATCGAGGCCGATCAGGTGGCCACGCCGGAACTGGCCAGCCCCGGCGCCTCGGAAAACGCCGTCGATGGGATCGTCTTCGACTCGTTCGGCAATCCTGTCGAGTATCACCTGCTCCGCAGCCATCCGGGCGATCCCCGCAGCGGTTCGCTGGAATACGAACGGGTGCCCGCCGCCGCGATGATCCATTACTTCCGCGCCGACCGGCCGGGCCAGAGCCGCGGCGTGCCCGAGATCACCCCCGCGCTGCCGCTGTTTGCCCATCTCCGCCGGTACACGTTGGCCGTGCTGGCCGCAGCCGAGACGGCTGCCGACTTCGCGGCGGTGCTCTTCACCGACGCGCCGGCCAACGGCGAGGCCCAAGAGGTTGAGCCGATGGACCTCGTGGAACTCGAGCGACGCGTGGCAACGGTGCTGCCGGGAGGTTGGAAGCTCTCTCAGGTCCACGCCGAACAGCCGGCTACCGGATACGGCGAGTTCAAGAAAGAGATCCTCAACGAGATCAGCCGTTGCCTGTCGATCCCGTACAACGTCGCGGCCTGCAATTCGTCGGGCTACAACTACGCCTCGGGACGGCTGGACCACCAGACGTACTACAAGTCGATCCGCGTCGATCAATCGCAATTGGTTGCAACCGCCGGTGCGCGCCTCCGCAGACTTCCCAGCTTGCCTAGAGTTGCGGTTAGTGGGTTGCTGTTGGTGATCGTGAGGACAGAAAGACGGGCTCCAGAGTAAAACATTGAAGGTTACGTTCGATGTTTCAGTGTTCTACCACAGGAGCCCGAGTGATGATTATCGAGATTGAGGATCGGTTCTGCAAGGCGGCCAAGGTGTTTGCGGAGACGCTCCAGAAGGTTCAACGTGCGGCCCAGCGGGGCGATGCGGTGCATGAGGTCGAGGAGGCGACCTTTGGCGACCTGATGGAAACGGGCCGCCAGATTGTGGCGGCGTACGTCCAAAGGCAGGAAGAAGACCTCCCGCGGCCCGAGGTGATTCAGTACGAGGGGAGGACGCTGCACCGGCTGCCCGAGCGACGGACGCGGCCGTACGTCTCGGCCTTCGGCCCGGTGCCGTTTTCGCGGGACGTCTACGCGACGCGGGAAACGCAGCGCCAGGAGGTGGTGCCGTTGGACGCCAAGCTGGGCATGCCGGAGAGCGACACGTCGTATCTGTTGCAGAAGTGGAGTGGCACGCAATTCGTGAAGGCATCGTACCAGGAGTCCCGCCTCACGCTGGAGGAGATTCTCGGCTTTGCGCCGTCGGTCAACTGCCTGGAGGACATGGCGGCGGCGGCATCGGAGCATGCCGAGGTCTACCTCGCGCAGCAGGGAGCGGTCGATCCGGCGACGGAAGCGGAGATCCTCGTCGTCACCAGCGACTGCAAAGGCGTGCCGATGCGGAAGATCGATGCACCGCGGACAAGGCAAGGCGACGATGGACTGCGGGGGAAACGGCTGAAGAAGGGGGAGAAGAACGGCCAGAAACGGATGGCATGTGTCGGCGGCGTCTACTCGGTAGACCCGTTTCGTCGCACGTCGGAGGATGTGGTCAACGAGATCCTGCGCAAGGAAAAGCAGCAGCGGCCCACACCGCAGAACAAGCGTCTGCGGGCCGTCCTGACGCGTGAAGTGGAGGGCCAGGAAGTCAACGCGAAGGATGTCGTCTTCGACTGGCTGGCGGCGGAACTCCAAGAGCGTGATCCGCACGAGCATCGAACGGTGGTCGCGGTCATGGACGGCGAGACGAAGCTTCGCGACTTGCAGGAGCTGAAGATCGGTCGTGCGATCGGCATTCTGGATATCTGGCACGTGACCGAATACTTGTGGAAGCTGGCCTACTGTTTTCACCGCGAGGGGAGTGAGGAGGCCGAAGCGTTCGTGGAAACCTATCTGCGAAAGCTGCTGGAGGGCAAGGTCAACCGGGTGATTGGCGGCATTCGGCAAATGGCGACCAAGCGTGGCGACCTGTCGAAAAGCAAGCAGGAGAAGCTCCAACAGTACCTGAACTACTTCGCGGAGCGGCGGGACTACATGAAGTACGACGAGTACTTGGCCGCCGGCTACCCGATCGGCAGCGGCGTGGTGGAGGGCGCATGTCGGCACCTGGTCAAGGACCGGATGGAACAAGCGGGCATGCGTTGGCGGATCGCAGGGGCCCAGGCAATCCTCAGCCTACGAAGCATCTACGTCAACGAAGACTGGGACGCGTTCCACGCCGATCGAATCCGCGCGGAACAACGGAAACTGTATCCCTACAAAAAACGCTTGGGCGCCATCCTAAACTGCGCAGCCTAACGCGAACCGGAGGTTACAACCATTTCAATTTGATTGAGCCAGCTCCCGTGTTTGGGCGTGTAATGGATCACATGCTTGTGCTCGGGGTCGGTAAGGAATGCCCGACGCTCGCGGCCGGTACGAAGACGCTCCGGATCAAAACGCACCCCAGACAACCGCGCGATCGTACGGCACAGATCCAGGCTCCAGTGGGTATTCAAGTTGTCCATCACCCAATGGAATCGGCCCACCTCGGGGAATTGCCGCGCCACATGACGGATGTGTCGGCAGAAGTCCGCACTGGTCCGCCGCGCCAGCACGTCGCCGACCACCTTGCCCGTCGGCACGATCAGGCTGGCGATCAGACAACGGGTGCCGTGACGGAGGTACTCGAACTCCCGCAAGGCCGGTTTGCCCGGCTGGACCGGCTTCGTCGGATGTTTGGGCTCCAAGGCTTGAATGCCGGTCTTTTCGTCGGTGCAGATGACCAATTCCCCGTGCTGGTGCAGCCGCGGCGCATCCAGGTAAAGACGTGCAATCTCCAGCGTCTTGGCCTCGAAATCGGGATCGTGGCTGTTGAGCCAATAACGGCTCTTGTGCGGTTTGATCGCTGCCTCGTTCAGGACACGGAAAATCGTGCTGCGACTCATCGCGGCGGCATGAGCCTCATGGACCATCCGGGCCGCCAAATCGGACAGCGACCATTGGCCGGTCGGCACCCCGTGGTCGACGGGCTTCTCGGTCGCCAACACTACGACCCGATGCAGGTCCTCCGGGGGAAAAAGACCTGGGCCGACCGCTCCGCGGGGCGTCGTCCAGGCCGTCCAGACGCTTCTCCGCGAAGCGCCGACGCCACTTGGATACGGTGTCCGGGTCGCATCCGAACTCCACGGCCACCTGCCAGTTCGTCGGGTTGTCGGGTTCCGCACACCGCAGGACCAACCGGGCGCGGAAGACCTTGGCCTGGGGTGCGGAACGGGCTTGGCAAATCCGCCGTAAACGTTGCGCCTCCTCGGCCGACAGGGCAATGGTCGGGGCACGCATGAAGCACCCTCCTTGTGCTGCGCAAACCTCCTTCTATGGCAGAATGTTAGGGCCGCCATTTCACCATCAAACCCATTTTCACTCAACCCCAATTCTTACCAAACCCCACCGACCAACTTGTGAAACGGGGTACTAGGCGGCGTCTTTCGTCGATCACGTCGGCAGTCGGGATGTCCATCAGCTTGTCGATATTTCGTCGGCGTCGTTCGCCTTGAGGGGGGGCCGCCGCGAGATTGCCCCCACGACAGGGGCGTGCCCGCGCCGCGAGATTTTTTCGCGGTGCCTCTTGCAAGGAAGGTGTACGCATGTATATTAGTCCGCATTGAGGCTTCTTTGGTTCGGGCCTCAACCCGGAAACGGGCTCCATTGTTCGCCCAGGGGGCGGCCTGCCGGGCCACAGTATTGGCCCCTCGATTCTGAAAGCCAATCTGGCTTAACCCAGCTCTGAGCCTTGTCACGCGCCCAGGTTCGCCGAGGAACCGCACGGCGCATTTGCGCAACCACGCTCAGCAAGCGCGCCGATGAAGCCGCCTCAATACCGACCGTGAGAATCGCGACCTTGACATAGATGTCTCCCCCAAGACCCGAGGAGTTCGCACCATGCCCGCTACCAGCGCGACCGCGCCGAAACCCGGCCACAAAGCCCCTTGCCCGCCGGCGTTCCACCGCCTGCGTTTCCTGTCCGTGATCGGCGGTTTCCTCGACGGCCAGACGTTCGAGTTCGCCGAGGGACTGAATTGCCTGATTGGCGCCCGCGGCACGGGCAAGACCACCGCCCTGGAGTTCATCCGTTACGCCCTGGACATGCTCCCCGACCGTGAGGAAGACCCGGCCGAACGCCGCCGGATCGAATCGCTCGTCCAAGAGAACCTCGATGGTGGCCGCATCCAAGTGGGGATCGAGACCAAGGACGGGTTGGTATACATCGTCAGCCGGTCCTGGGGCGAAGAGCCGATCGTGCTGGATGCCGACCGCCAGCCCACCGATGTGACGCTCCGCCGCGGCGCTATCTTCCGCGCCGACATCTACAGCCAGAAC
This sequence comes from Thermoguttaceae bacterium, assembly GCA_024653385.1. Lineage (GTDB taxonomy): Bacteria > Planctomycetota > Planctomycetia > Pirellulales > Thermoguttaceae > JANLFZ01. The sequence goes on from JANLFZ010000098.1 coordinate 5,737, forward strand.
CAGATCGAGCGGATCGCCGACCAGGCCCCGTCTCAGTTGGACCTGATCGACAACTTCGAGTCGCAGCGGCTCCAGGAACTGGAGTTGGAGCTTCAGCAGATGCACGCCGCCTTGGAGAGCAACGCCAGCCAGATCCTGCCTTTGACCTCGCAGATGGCGGCCCTCGGCGAGGAACTGAGCACACTGCCCAACGTCGAGGCGCAACTGAAGGCGTTTACCGCCGGCCAAGACGGCAACGGCGCCGAGATCAACCGCGCCCATGCCCTGAAGGGTCTGCGGGACCGCGAACACCGGGCCGGCGTTCGCGCCCAGGACGTGCTGGGCAGGCTAGCACGCGACCTGAGCGGCCTCAGCGGCCGGCTGGCACGCGAGACGGGCACGCTCGTCGACACGGAACAGGCACGGGGGCCCAATGGGGCAATCCTCGGTCAAATCGCCACCGGCCTGGCCTCCGCAAGCCGCGACGTGGATGGACTGTTGACCCAGACCCAGCAGCGACTGTCGGCTGCCCAGACCGATCTGGCCGCCAACCTCCAGCGACTGGCCCTGGCGCACAAGCAAAAGGAGTTGGAGTTCCGCGCGCTGATCGAGCAGCACCAACAGGCCCAGGGACGGGCGGCCGAACGGTTGCAATGGGAGCGGTTGCGCAACGACCTGCTGGCCAAGCGCCGCCAGCACGACGAGATTCACCAGCGCCTGACCGAGCTGCACCAGCAGCGAGACGATTTGCTGCGTCGCCTGTCGGAATTGAGGGATCGCCGCTTCGCCGTCCGCAACGCCGTGGCCGAACGGATCACCGCTGAGTTGGGCCCCGCCGTCCGGGTTACGGTGACTCAGTACGGCAACCCCGAGCATTACCAGCGACTGCTCGAAGAAAGCCTACGTGGGGCGCGACTGAAGCACGGCATCGTCGCCCAGAAACTGGCCAACGCCCTGTGGCCGACCGATTTGTCGGCGATCATCAAACGGAAGGACGCCGATGCCCTGGTCGAGCGGGCGGAACTCAACAGCGAGCAGGCCGAGAAGATCATCGCGGCACTATCCAGTGCGGAGTTGCTCTTCCAATTGGAGGTGGTCGAGTTGATGGACGAGCCGCGGCTCGAGTTGAAGGATGGCGAGGAGTACAAGGACTCGCGGTCGCTGTCGACAGGGCAGAAATGCACGGCGGTGCTGCCGATTCTGCTCCTGGACCGGGAGAAGCCACTGCTGGTCGATCAGCCGGAAGACAACCTCGACAACCGCTTCATCTTCGAGACGGTCGTCATTAGCGTCCGCACGATCAAGCGGCGCCGGCAATTGGTCTTCGTCACCCACAACCCCAACATCCCCGTGCTTGCCGACGCCGAGCGGGTGTTCGTGCTCGACTCCAACGGGGAGCAGGCCCGCTTGGTAAACCAGGGCTCCGTCGATGGCTGCAAGCACGAGGTGGTCACGCTGCTGGAGGGCGGGGAGGAAGCCTTCAAGCGGCGCAGAGAAAGGTACTCCTACTGATGACAGACCAGCAATCGCAGAGCACGTTTCGTCGAACGCTGGCGCAACTGCGCCAGTCGCCCGAGGCGTTGCCGTGGGACCAGCGCCGGCAGGTGGCTCAGGCTCTCGGCGCGGCCCTGGCCGGAGGCGACGATTCGGAGGTCGTCCGCGACCTGGTCGCCACCTTGGCGGACGACCCGAAATGGGAGGTCCGTGGCGACATCGCCGGCCTGCTCCACGCCTTGCCCGAGCGGGCGTTCGAGCGGACTGTGGCGAAGCTTTCAGAGGACAGCAACGGATTCGTCCGCCGGGCGGCACAGCGGGCACTCGATCGCCGTCGCCGGGTGGAGGAAAACGCGCAGCGGACTCGCCAAGGGCGGGAACAACTCCGCGTTCGACTGGTCACCTTGGAGCGGCTGTACGGGAAGGCGGCGGCCGACAAGGCCCGGCAAGTGGCCGAGCAGATGTTCGACGCGTTGATGGGGGCGCTCGTGCATGAGATGCGCGGCGTACTCACGCCGCTGAAGGGAATCGCGTTTTCCGTCTTGCATCCCCGCGACGCCGATCCGGCGGCCATCCGGCGGCAATTGGTCAAGCTGTCCGGGCGACTGGCGTTCCTCGAACGCCTTCTGGACGACATGCGGGAGTATTCCCAGTCGCCCACGCTCGAGCGGCGCAGCGAACGGCTCGCAGATCTGGTGGCCGAGGCGGTGACGATGGTCCGCGAAAGCCTGAAGGCAAGCGCGAAGCAAACGCAGAAGGTCGCCGTGGAGGTTACAGTCCCACCTGAAATCAGCGTAGAGGTGTCGCGAGACCAGATCGTCATGGCCATCGGCAACGTGGTCAAGAATGCCATCGAGTCCTACACCGACGACGGCAAGAAGTGGCGGGCGGGTAAGGTGCGAATCGGCGCCAGGATGGTCGATGGCGAGTGGACGGAGGTGGTCGTCGCCGACGACGGCCAGGGGATGCTTGCCGAAGACCTGGACGACATCCGGCAGTTCCAGCCCGGCAAGACGACGAAGAAAGGCTGGGGAACCGGCTTCGGGCTGCCCCTGGCACATCGGTATGTCGCCGCACATGGAGGTCACATCGGCATCGAGAGCAAGGAGAACCAAGGGACGACGGTGACCATCGCGTTGCCGCTGGAATCGCAGACGGGAGAACGGGCATGCCCCACGAAGCCCTGGTGATCGATGATGACCCGGAAGTTCGGGAGATGGTTGCGGAGATCCTGGATTCCCTCGGGCACCGCTATGACATGGCCACGTGCCAAGAGGAGGCCCGCGAGCTGCTCTGCGGCAAGCGGTACTCGTATTATCTGGTGGACCTGGAGATTCCGGTCCGCACGGGCAAGGGCCTGCCCCGCATCCAGAACGGCGAGAACCTGATCGCGGAGATCATCCAGCAGCGAGGCACGCGGAAGGAGCCGATCATCGTCATCACCGGGCATGGCAAGCAAGGCCCGGCGCTGGCCGTCCGGATGATGAAACTGGGGGCGGCGGACTATGTGACCAAGCCGTTCCCGCCGACGGGCGAGACGCTGGACAAGGCCATTCGAGAGGCACTTGGCAAGGCGAGTGAAGATGTCGCGATGACATGTGGGCATAACACCACTGCGTCAAGAGCGGCGGTCCCGTTCGAGGGTGGCAGAATGGTGTTCTTCCACGACCGCGTGGAGTTGTGTGGCGCGACGATCATCAAGGGTCACGTTCGCATCCGAAAAATTCTCGATCGGTTGCGGCAACAGCGGCCCGGCGGGCGATTCGTGGCCTACAGCGGGGCGAAGTTGGCACGTGAGCTGGAAATCGTGGCGGGACAGAACGCGATTGCCGAGGCGATCAGAGATTTCCGCGACGAGGTATTCGACGCGCTGAAGGCGAGGGGAATTACGTGCGGCCGCCAGGATGTCATCCGCAGCGGCGGCTGCGGCTATCGGCTTGCCGAGTGGATCGTAGTCGAGGATGGGGAGGAGCAAGCGGCCCAAACCGGCCGACGTGGCGCCAAGTAAAACGGCTTGATGCAGACTGATGCATAGCGATGCAAGCTGAAAAGCACCACGGGAAGCACCCGCGATCATCCGTGTCGCCCGAAGCTTTGAGGACGTTTCGGCTTGTGGAGTGGGCCGACCCACCTTCGGAGCCGAAGGTTCCGCGTTCGAATCGCGGCGGGGATATTGACTTACAACGACAAGCGTCCTTTCTGGCATGCTTGGGGGCAGAGGTGGGGCTTCGCCAAGATAGACCCGGTTGTGCTGTGGTGAGGGGCCAGTGTCTGCCGTGCCGACGCTCGGTTCGGAGAGAGCGGTCGCCGTAGCCGCGTGGGTTTTCTTCGAGATTCGAAGGCGGCTCTTCTGGTTTTCGCGATTCCTCGATCGCGGCCGATCGCGGCTCCTTTGACGCGCGGGGGTGTTGAGGTGCATCCGGGGTCATGTGCTTCCCCCGATGCCTCTTTTGGGAAGTCCGCCCGTGCGTGTCTCGACGTGCCCACTTGCCAAGGGGCAGCCGGGGGCCAACAATCAGGGGTATGCTCATCCCGCAATTCACGATCCGTTGGCTCTTGGGGGTGACTGCCGTCTCGGCCGTCGTGTTTACGATCGTGGGGTTGGCGGTCCGGGGAAGTGCCTGGGCGCAGGGCGTCTCGGCGGCGTTCGTCGCACTCGCCTTGGCGATGCTCGTCTATGCCCTGCTGTTTGGCGTGGTCTGGCTTCTCGCCGAGGCGAAGGCCAAACTGGGCAAAGGCGAGCCGGGCGGATCGCCCTTCGGAGCGGATCCGGTCGTCCCGAACCCGCCGACCGACGATGGTCGGCCCCAAGATCCGCCGGTGGTCTGCGAATGAGTTTCAGGCTGGGCAAGCAATCCGTTGGGCAACCATGAATGCTGACCCGAGGACCCGCCGGAACCTGGTGCCGTGGCGTCTATTCGGCCGCGGGCACGATGCGGTGCGCGCCGGGTGGGGTCCCCGGCCTTTCGAGGCGGCGCGATCTGCATTGCAGTCTGCACGAGCCATCCTCGCGGCGGCGCTTGTCGCGTGGATCGGCATCGGCGCGGCGGCCTGGGGCGAGTCGGGCCGCGTCCACGTGGCCATGGGCGCGGGCTTGCGCGTGACCTTCGATGCCACGTGGGTCTTCGGTACGGGCTACCGCCCCGTGCGCATCGACATCCAGCCCACGGCGCCGGCCACCACCGACCGGACGGTGACCGTGGTCATTCATGCCGGACAGACCAGCAGCGAACGCTTCGACGTGGTCGCGATGGAGGCCATCGAGGTTCCCCAAGGTGCTGGGCGGGTCGAGGCCGTCGTGTCGATCCCGCCTTCCGCGGCCGTGGACTACCGCATCCAGGTATTCGAGGACGGAGACGAAGTCCCCTCCCTGTCGCAGCCGGTCTCGACCAGCTATGACGCTTGGAACCAGACCACCGGGTTATTTCCCCGCATCCTAGTGGTTTCGAACAACGCGCCCGACACGCGCGCGTTGAGTGAGGCCCTGTTGGCCGGCGTGGATTTGAACCGGCTGTACATTCCGGGAATGGTGTCGCGTGTTCCTTCGGGCGGTGGCACGGCGACGCGTGTCGTGCCGCCGCTCTGGTCGGTAATCTCGCGTCCCCGCACTGAACTGCCGCGTCGGTGGATCGATCTGACGAGCCTGGACATCGTCTGTATTCCGCTGGACGACCTCGCGTGGTTGCAGGCCCGGGAAACGGCTGCCTTTCGGGCCCTTGTCGAGTGGACCTCGGCAGGCGGCAATCTGGTGGTTTCCGGGGTGGGCGACCAAGGAGAACGACTCGGTGAGTTGGAATCGCTTTTGCGCCTAGAGCCGCAGACCGGCAAGACCGGCTCGAAACCGTGGGGATGGAGGGAGCCCGACCGAACGCACTTCAACAGCCCGTTGCCGGGCGCCCGGTTCCTCCCGGCCCCGCCCGTCTTGGCCCCGGAAAAAGTGGCCCCAGCGGCGATCCAATCCATGGTGGCGCAGCCGAGTGCCCTGCCGGACGACGTGGTATTCCTGGGGCCCGACGGCCAATCGGTGGGACCACAGGCGGGCAGCCCGGCGGCGCCGGGCGCCAAGGCGCCATCGCCCCCGGCCCCACCGGCCAAGAGCCCGTTCCGCCTTCGGTCCTACAATCTGGGGCTGGTGGTGGCGATGGGCCCCGCCGACGCCTTTCAGGCGTCGCGCCACGAATGGAACTGGCTGCTCAATGCGATCGGCTTTGAACGGTGGCAGTGGGACCGGCGCCATGGGCTCTCGCTTGTCGAATACAATCCCGATTTCTTCAATTTCCTGATTCCCGGCGTGGGGTTGGCCCCGGTGCTCTCGTTCGAGGTCTTGATCACGCTGTTCGTCTTGGCGGTTGGGCCGGTGAACTATTTCCTGCTGCGGCGATGGAAGCGGCTCCATCTCTTGGTGGTCACCGTGCCCGCCAGCGCGGCCGCCGTGACGCTGGCGCTATTCGCCTACGCGATCCTGGCCGACGGCCTGGGCACCCGGGTGCTGGTGCGAAGCCTGACGCGCATCGACCAGCGTCAGCGTCAGGCCGTTTGCTGGACGAGGCTATCGTACTACGCGGGATTGGCCCCCAGCGGCGGGATGCGGTTTCCGTCCGATGTGATGGTCGTCCCCTACGAGGCCTCTCCCGGCGACCGCGCCGAAGGGACCTTCCGAGGGCGGACGCTCGTTTGGGAAGCCGACGGGCAATGGATGCGGTCCGGGTGGTTGCGGTCGCGCACGCCGACGCAACTGCTGACCGTGCGCGCCCGGCCCACGGCGATCGGTGTCGAGATCGCGGGGTCGGACTCGGGCGGCATGGAGGCGCGGAACCGGCTGGGCACTCGCGTCGATTACCTGCTGGTGCGTGCGGAGGACGGCCGGTATCTTGCCGCCCGGAACATCGAAATCGGCCAGGCGGCCGCCTTGGAGCCGGTCGACCCGGCCACGGGGGTCGAGCCGATCCGCACGGCGTCCGGCGCATTGGACCCGACGGTCCCGAAGCAGGGCACAAGCGCGCGGCAGTGGACGACCGGCTACTCGAGACGGCGATGGAACCCCTATCCTGGGTACAATCTCTTTGGCGCTTCGATCGGCCCACCACCGACCAGCCGCACCAGCCGCATGGAAAGCGCCATCGCGGTCGTCTGCGGCCAGACGGCAGGCCCCAACGATTGTCTCGAACCGGGCAGCTACGTGGCGATCGTGGAACGTTCGCCCGAGGTGGAGTTGGGCATCCCGGCGGTCAAGGAAGAGCGCGGGACACACGTGGTGATTGGCGCGTGGTGAAGGCATCGCATGGATGCCCGGCGGCGGATCGAGGCTTCGTCCCGGGCGTGGGGAAGAGACGAGGCGAACTGGGAGAATGGCGATGTCTGGTGGCCGGGCAATGATCGAGTTGGTCCACCTGCGGCGCTGGTTCGGGACGACCCGCGCGGTCGATGACGTGACGTTCGAGGTCCGCCAGGGCCAGGTGTTCGGCTACATCGGCCCGAACGGCGCGGGAAAGACGACCAGCATGCGCATTCTCGCGACGCTCGATGTGCCCAACGGCGGCGACGCGTTCGTCGACGGCTTCTCGGTTGTCAACGATCCCGACCGCGTGCGGCGCCGCTTGGGCTTCATGCCCGACTCGTTCGGCACCTACGCCAACGTGAATGTCGAGGAGTACCTCGATTTCTATGCTCGCGCGTACCACCTGCGGGGCCAAGAGCGCCGCCAGGCGGTCCGCCGGGTAATGGAGTTTACCGGTCTGGACGCGCTGGCGGAGAAACCGACCAACGGATTGTCCAAGGGCATGAGGCAGCGCCTCTGCCTGGGGCGGACCATGATCCACGATCCGCCGGTGCTCGTGCTCGACGAACCTGCCGCGGGCCTCGATCCTCGCGCCCGCATCGAACTGCGCGAGATGATCCGCGCGTTGGCCCGCGAGGGCAAGACGGTCCTCATCAGCTCGCATATCCTCACCGAGTTGGCCGAGATGTGCGACGTGGTGGGCATCCTCGAGCGCGGCAAGCTGGTCGCCGTGGGCACGGTCGAGGAGATCCAGAAGCAGCACGAGACCCCGCAGAACGTGGTCGAAGTCCGCTTGCTCGACGGTGTCGATCGGCTGGCGGCCTGGCTGGCCCAACGGGCCGGCGTCCACCAGGTCCAGGTTCAAGGGTGCCAGGCGCGGTTCGTTCACGCCGGCGGCCCCGAGGAGCAGGCCGAGTTGCTCCGGGCCATGGTGCTGGCCGGCTTCCCGGTGGTGGACTTCGGCAGCCGGCGCCACTCGCTGGAAGACGTGTTCATGAAAGTCACCAAGGGGCTCGTCCAATGAACCCCATTGCCGAAACGACACCGGTCGATGGGTCCCAGCGGGCCGCACCCTCCGGCCGATGGTGGCAGTCGATCGACCGCCTCACCGAGCGGCTGGGCGACCTGCTCAATCCGATCCTCGTCAAGGAGGCCCGGCAGGCCCTGAAGAGCCGGCAGTTCGCCACGGTGTTCGGGCTGCTGCTGGTGTTCATTTGGGGGACGTCGCTGGTGGGCCTGGGGATCATGGGACCGGACGCATCGTACGGCGCCTACGGGCCGAACATGTTCTTCGCGTACTACATGGCTCTGGCTGCCGCGTTGCTGGTCATCGTGCCCTTCAGCGCATTCCGCTCGCTGGCCGTCGAGCAGGAGGACCGCACCTACGAACTGCTCTCGATCACGGCCTTGGGCCCCCGGCAGATCATCAGCGGCAAGCTGGGAAGCGCCGCGGTCCAGATGATCATCTACCTCTCGGCCATCTCGCCCTGCCTGGCGTTCACCTATATGCTCCGCGGGATCGACTTCCCAACGATCCTGTTCCTCCTGTTCTGGACAATACTCCTTTCGTTGGGGCTGTCGGCCGTGGGGCTGCTTCTGGGAACCTTGACCCATCAGAAGCACCTGCAGGCTGGGCTCTCGGTCGCGGGGGTGGTCGGGCTATTGATCGCCTTCGGCCTGGTATGCACGAGCACTGCGGACTTGCTTTTCTACGGCCCGCTCGATTTCGCCGACCCCGATTTCTGGCTGGTCAACGCAATCCTCCTGACCACGTATCTCTCGTACTTCGCCCTGGTGTTCTACGCCGCCGTGGCTCAGATCACGTTCGCTAGCGACAATCGCTCGACGCGGCTGCGCGTGATCATGCTCGTGCAGTTCCTGCTCGCCACCGCGTGGTTCGGCTACGGATGGTTCGGGCCGGCACGGCGCGAGGCGGAACTCCTGTTCGGCTATGCCGTGGTCGCGGGGATCCACTGGTTCGCGATGGGCGTTTTCATGACGGGCGAGTCGCCCGACCTGTCGCTGCGCGTCCGGCGAGGCTTGCCCCAGAGCTTCCTGGGGCGCATGTTCCTCACGTGGTTCAACCCAGGGCCCGCAACCGGATATGTCTACGCGATCGGCGGGGCCCTGACCGCGGGAATTTTGACGCTGGCCGCCCTGCCTTACGCCACGACGCGGTGGGCACGCATCGCCGACGTGGTCCCCATGTTCTGTGCATTCGGATTCTGCTACCTGGTGATCTACCTCGGCGTGGGACTCTTGATCCTTCGGGTGCTTCGGAAGTTCTTCCCGATCAGCGTATTGGCCTCGGTGCTGCTCCACACGATCATGATCTTCTTCGGGTGCGCGCTGCCGATGATTCTGTCGGAACTGATGCCCGGCTGGAGGGGCTACAACCTGCTCCAGTTCGCCAACTTCGCGTGGACGCTCGCGGAGATCGTCGATCAGGGGAGCAATTTCGCCTACGCGGGATCGCTGATGGTGATCCTCCCGAGCGTCGCGGCCGCGGTATTCGCACTGAACGTGCCGGGGGTGATCCGCGAGTTGCAGTACGTGCGGGTCGCGGCGCCGGCCCGGGTAGTCGAAGAGGACGAGGCCCTGGCCGCGGCGGTCACGCCTCCCAGACCGCCCCAACCAGCCAGCCCCTGGGACTGACCGCCATGCCCCCGACGCGCCAGCGAGGGAACATACTAACCCG
>JANLFZ010000008.1:0-391 GCA_024653385.1 Thermoguttaceae bacterium
TGGGCCCTTCGTCGCGCGGCAATGTCGAGTTTCGCCAGAATCTTGAGGCGCGAAAGAATGGCTCCGAGCAACCGACGGGGGGGGCTATCCCTCTCCACCAGGACGCCGTCGATTCGATACCGGACTCGAATGCGGTCTTCGAACGGCTCGATGTGGATATCCGAGGCCCGAAGCTGCACCGCCTCGGTGATAATCAAATGCACCAGCCGCACGATGGGGGCGCTGGTCTCGTCGATCTGTTCGTCGGGGCGCCGGGCCTCCTCTTCGGTCTCGGTGAAGTCGATCGCCGTGTCGGTGAACTCCTGGAGCATCGAGTCGGTGCTCTCTTGAATCGTCTGGCCATAATGGCGGTTGATCGCCTCGAGGATGCGATCCCGCGGAGCCAGGGCGG
>JANLFZ010000008.1:401-1818 GCA_024653385.1 Thermoguttaceae bacterium
CGCCGATTCAAGATGAACCGAAGTTTCTCGATGGTGTCGTAGTCGTCCGGGTCGCTGGCGATGATCTTGAGCGAACCATCTTCCTCCGAAAGGGGGATGATCGCATTCTCCCGGGCGACCGATTCGGGGACCAACTCGATGACGGTTGGAGGAATGACCACTTCGGTCAGGTCCACGTAGTCCAGGCCGTGCTGCTCGGCCATGGCGCGGGCCACTTCCTCGCCCGTGGCGTATCCTTGGCGAATCAGAACGTCTTGGAGTTTCTGGTTGGACTGCCGAGCCATCTGCTCGGCTTCGGTAATCTGATCGGGGGTGAGGACCCCCTGGCGGATGAGAATTTCGGTGTAACTGGCCTTCGGCTTGACAGGCATGAGCGGCTCCAGTCAGCTTTCGGACGCCGGGCGTGGATGAGAAACCCGAGGCGTCGTCAAGAGTCTTGAAGACTTGAGGTCAGCGCCGTCGCCGGCGGCTGCGCGCAAACTCCCCAACTAGTTTAGACTAATGATCGGTCGTTGCGGTGTCAATGAACGGTCCCGGCGGTTGTTGCCAGGATGCTGTCAAGCGTCTGGAGGTGCACTACGCGGGTGCGTCGATGGCGAGTTGCATTCCCCGCCAGACGAGGTAGCCCGGTTGACGTGTTCTGGGGCGACTGTTACCATGAGGGGCTTGCCATCCTGAACGGTCCAGGGTAGCACGCGATCGCAACTGACCGAATCGACCTTTCCAACGCCGGACGCCCCATGCCAGCGGGGACTTTGCCGGTGTGCCTTGCAAGGAGTCATTGGTGGCCACTGTTCTCGTTAAGGACCTGATCGAGGCGGGAGTCCATTTCGGACATCGGACGAGCCGCTGGAACCCCAAGATGCGGCCGTACATCTACGGCCGTCGGAACCTCATCCACATCATCGACGTGCGTGAGACCATCCGCGGCTTGCTCCGGGCGCGCAAGTACTTGCAGCAGGTGGCGCAGGGCGGCAGCCTGGTGCTCTTCGTCGGCACCAAGCGTCAGGCCGCGGAGACGATCGAACAGCAGGCCAAGCGGTGCGGCATGCCGTACGTCAGCGACCGCTGGCTCGGCGGCACGCTGACGAACTTCCGCACGATCCGAAGCCGGTTGGCGCGCCTGGAGGAGTTGGAGGCGTTGCGGGCCAGCGACGAAATCGGCACCTACTCGAAGAAGATGCAGTCGGCCCTGGCCCGCGAGTACCGCAAGATGTACCGGAACCTCAACGGCATGAGGACCATGAACCGCCTGCCCGAGTGCCTTGTGGTCATCGACCCGAAGAAGGAAAAGAACGCGGTGCGCGAGGCGCGCAAGCTGGGCATTACCACCGTGGCCTTGATCGACACCGATTCGGATCCGGACGAGGTGGATTTGCCGATTCCGGGCAACGACGACAGCATCCGTTCGATCGAA
>JANLFZ010000008.1:1828-5310 GCA_024653385.1 Thermoguttaceae bacterium
CTGATCGTGCAGCACCTGGCCGACGCCATCCTCGCGGGCCGGATGGCCGCGGGCGAATTGAAGCAGGAGCAGACCGAGGGGGCCGGCGAGGCCCAACCCCAGGCAGTGACGGCGTGAATCAGCCGGCGCGAATCGGCTGCCCCTGAAGGACGTGGTTGGAAAGACGAGGTGAACCGATGGCAGAGATTACCGCGGCGGCGGTCAAGTCGCTCCGCGAGCGGACTGGGCTCCCCATGATGGATTGCAAGCGGGCGCTGGAACAGGCCGGGGGCGATCCCGAGGCCGCGATCGAGATTCTGCGCAAGGCCGGCAAGAAGACGATGGAGAAACGGTCCGGACGCGAGACGTCGTTCGGACGGGTCTTCGTCAAGGCCTCCATCGCCCCACCGGTCGGGGCGATGGTCGAACTCCGTTGCGAGAGCGCTCCGGTGGCCAACAACGAGGAGTTTCTCCAGCTTGGGCGCGACCTCGTCGAGCGCATGGCGATGGAGCCGGCCGCGATCACGCCGGACGACTTGCTCGGCCGGCCCTCGCCGAGCAAGCCGGGCCAGACGCTTCGCGAGCAGCTCGACGACCTGAGCAACCGCATCCGCGAGGTGTTTCGCGTGACGCGGGTCGTGCGGCTTGACGGACCGTGCGGCGGGTACGCGCACCACAGCGGTACCAGCGGCGTGCTGCTTCAGATCGACGGGGGCGACGGCGAGCTGGCCAAGGACATCTGCATGCACATTGCGGCCATGCGGCCGCTGGTGGTCTCGCGCGATCAGCTCGACCCCGCGGCAATCGACAAAGAGCGGCAGATCCTTAGCGAACAGGCCCGCCAGGAAGGCAAGCCCGAGAAGATCATTGCCAAGATGATCGAAGGGCGCATGAAGGACTTCTACGCCGAGCGGTGCCTGGCCGAGCAGCCGCACGTCAACAAGGAGAAGTACCACAACGAGACGGTCGCCAAACTGTCGGAAAAGGCCGGCATGAAGCTCGTGCGGTTCGTGCTGTGGGAACTCGGAAAGGAGTAGCCCATGTCCGAAGCCGGATCGTCTGGCCCGCGGTCCCGGTACAAGCGGGTGCTCCTGAAGATCTCCGGCGAGGGCTTTAGCCACGGCGGCGAGCGGGGGATCGCCATGGACGCGGTCGTCCATCTCGCCGAACAGACGGTTCGCGCGTCGAGGTACGGGGCGCAGATCGCGATCGTGCTGGGTGGGGGCAATATTCTGCGCGGCGCCCAGTTCAAGGCGGCAAACACGGCGATCCTCGAGGCCACGGCGCACTACATGGGCATGTTGGCCACGGTGATCAATGGTCTGGCCCTTCAGGACGCCATCGAGTCGCTCGGGGCCGATACGCGCCTGATGACGGCCATCCGCATGGACGGCGTGGCCGAGCCGTACATCCGCCGCCGGGCCCGGCGCCACCTCGAAAAGGGGCGGATCGTTCTCTTGGCCGGGGGGACGGGCAGCCCGTTCGTCACCACCGACACGGCCGCCGCACAGCGGGCCCTCGAACTCGAGGCCGAGGTGCTTTTGAAGGCAACTCGCGTCGACGGCGTCTATAGCGATGACCCCGAGCGAAACCCCCACGCGGTGCTCTATGGCGAACTGAGCTACGACGACATGCGCGGCCGAAACCTCCGCGTCATGGATGGCGAAGCCGTCGCCAAGTGCCAGGAGCACAACTTGCCCATCATGGTGTTCAATTTCAAGAAGGAAGGCAACATCGAACGGGCCGTGCTGGGCGAACGGGTGGGCACGCTGATCACCCGGGCCGGACCGGCGAGACGCCCGTCCGGCCAGTGAAACCGTACCCTGGGCAAACTTCCACGAGTGACGGAGCCGGATATGTCGGGCGACGAGATCCTGCTCGATGCCGAAGAACGCATGGAAAAGGCCATCGCCGTGCTGAAACAGGCACTGGCCGGAATCCGCACGGGACGCGCCAACCCCGGACTGGTCGATTCCTTGAAGGTCGAGGTCTACGGATCGCTGGTTCCCATCAAGCAACTCGCCACGGTCGGCGCTCCCGAGCCCAACCAGATCGTCATCCGCCCCTTCGATCCCAACACGATCAAGGAGATCGAGAAGGCCATCCAGTCGAGCGATCTGGGCTTCAATCCCCAGAGCGACGGCCGGCTCATCCGCGTCAACGTGCCGCCCTTGTCGATGGAGGTTCGCCGCAAGATGGTGGCCCGGGTCCGCGAACTGCTCGAGGAAGCCAAGGTGGCCATCCGCAACATCCGCCGCGACGCGAACAAGGCCGCGGACCAGGCCGAGAAGGATAAAGAGCTTTCGGAAGACGAACGGGACGATACCAAGGAACAAGTCCAGGACCTCACCAAGACCTACGAGTCGCAGGCCGAAGAGCTGGCCAAGGCCCGCGAAAAAGAGGTCCTGGAGACCTGATGAGCCGCTTGCGGCCGGGGCCTCACCGCCCTGGTCGGGGATCGGGGAGCTTCTTGGGCTCGTACGGGTGAGGCCGTTTGCGGAGCACCTTGGCCTCGACGATCTTGTCGGGCTGCGGGGCCTCGTCGTCCTGCGGGTCGCGGCGCTGGATCTTGGCCAATACCTCGATCCCCTTGACCACACGGCCGAAGACCGTGTGCCGGCCGTCGAGGTGGTGCGCCGGGCTGAACGTGAGGAAGAACTGCGACCCGCCCGTGTCCCGCCCGGCGTGGGCCATGCTCAGGCTGCCCCGGAAGTGGATGCGGTGGTTGGGTTGGTAGCATTCGCACGGGATGGCATACCCCGGCCCACCGGTCCCCGTGCCCGTCGGATCGCCTCCTTGGGCCATGAAGGCGGGCAGCACACGGTGGAACGGCGTGCCGTTGTAGAACCCCTTCTCGACCAGCGACACGAAGTTCGCCGTGGCGATCGGCGCCTCGTTCTCGAACAACTCGACTTCGATGTCGCCCTTGGAGGTTTTCAAGAGCACGCGGGGCAAGTCGTTCGCCTTGGCCTCGGCCGCGCGAAGCTCCTGTTCCCGCTTCCATGCCTCTTTGTAGAACGGGATGTCGCGCAGACAGCCCTCCGCGGTGGTGATCAGGCTCTTCGGGAGTTTCTCGAGCGCCCCGGCTTGCTTGGCCTGGGTCAGCCATTTCTCGGCCGAGTCGAAATCGCCCACGGCAAACGCCGCCAGACCGCCCCAGGCAAACGTCCGCTGGTCCTGTTCGCCGTGTCCCTTGCCGATCAGTACGCTGGCCAGCCGCATCGCCTCTTCGTGGTCGTCGGCCTGGAACCGATCGACGACAATCGCCAGGAGGAAATCGGCTTGGGGCCGCCGCTGCGCCGGCGCCTCGCAGTACGACGCTTCGGCCGCGCGAATCAGCTTCGGAAGCGTCGCCTCGCCCTGGGCGATCAACTCGGCATAGCGTTTTTCGATTTCGGCACGCCGCTCGGGCGAGGCTTGGCGATGTTCCCCTCGGAGCTGTCGCATCTCGGCCAGCATCTGTTTCCACTCGCCGAAGATCTGATCGAACACGGCGCCTTGGT
>JANLFZ010000008.1:5320-14378 GCA_024653385.1 Thermoguttaceae bacterium
CGTCGAGCCTTCCTTCGGGCTTGGATCGGCAGCCCGTGCCATCCCCGGCATCGCGACCACACACGCCAGGATCGTCGAAAACAAGACGTTGCTCTTGCTCACGTTGCAACCGCTCCCTTCTGTTGGAACCTCGACAAGGCACTCGGCCTGACCGTACGGCAGGCTTCTCTGCCCTTGCGCATTACGATACCATACCGGTCCGGGTTTGTCGGCATCCCCGCCGCGCGATCCCGGAAAGACGAACGCTTGGGAGTGCGGCTCTACGAACGCAGACAGACGGCACAAGCGATCCCCGGTCGGGCTGCGCATCATCGGTGGGCGGTTTCGAGGCCGAAAGCTCCGATACAGCGGCGACTTTCGGGTCCGACCCATGAAAGACCGCGTGCGCGAAGCGGTGTTCAACGTTCTTGGGCCCGCCGTGGCAGGGAAACACGTCGTCGACCTGTTTGCCGGGACCGGGGCCTTGGGGCTGGAGGCCCTCAGCAGGGGGGCCTCGCACGCCCTGTTCATCGAGGTGCATCATCCCACGGCGGTTCTCTTGCGAACGAATATCGCCGATCTGGGAGTTGCCGAGGTTGCCGAGGTCGTGGTGGGCAACGTGTTTCTGCGGGCCCGGTGGCAATCGAAACTCAGCCAACTCCCCTGGCTGGTGTTTTGTTCGCCACCGTATGCTTTTTACGTTGAGCGGGCCGCCGAGATGTTGGACTTGATTGGTTGGCTTTGGGGGGCCGCCCCCCCCGAAAGTCTGTTCGTGGTCGAGTCGGACGACCGATTCGATCTCGAACAACTGCCCGACGTGGGCTCTTGGGACGTGCGAACGTACAGTCCGGCCGTGATCGCGATTGGCGCTCGATCGTCAGGCGCGGCCGCCAGCCAATGACCCTATGGAGCGCAAGACGATGGACGTGAGAAACATCGAGCACGTGCCTGCCTTCATCACGAAGGACGGCTCGGAGATCCGCGAGCTGTTGGCGCATCGGAACTCGGTCATCCGCAATCAGACGCTTGCCGAGGCCCGGTTGCCGCCCGGTGCGAGCACCACCCCGCACCATCATGTGAGGACCGAGGAGATCTACTACATTCTCGAAGGCGAAGGGTGGATGCGGCTAGGAAGCGAAACTCGCCGGGTCGGCCCTGGGGACGCCATCGCCATCCCGCCCGGGGCTGTCCACCAGATCACCAACGCGGGCAAGGGGGTACTGAAGTTCCTTTGCTGCTGCGCCCCAGGCTACGAACACGACGATACGGTGCTCGTCGAACCGCCCGCTTAAGTCGTCGGCATGGCGCCGCCGGATCGGGCAGGACGAAACCTATCCTCGTTTCGGGGGAACGAGAATCACCTGACGCGGATTTGGCGGTGGTGCCATATCGGCCGTGGATGCCGAGGGAACGGACAAACTCGAATCGTTTCACGGCGGGGCACTCTGCGGACGAAAGAGAGTTTAGCGGGGCGTTGCCTGCCCGTAACGTTCCTCACCGGTCTTTGCATGGCCCGAGTCAATCGACAACCCTCGGTCTTGCTGGTCAGCGCCGACCGAGAACTTCTCCAGACAACTACATCCATCTTGGTCGGGGCTGGCTACGCATGCGTGGCGTGCGGCATGGGCGAGACGGCCATCGAGAAGGCCCGCCAGTCAGATCCCGATCTTCTCATCTGCGATCTCAATCTGCTTGGGCGCAGTGGGATGGAGCTGTGGGACTCGATCCGACAGGAACGCCAAGGCGAACCGTTGCCGGCCATGTTCCTCTCGGCAACCCAGGCCCCCGACGTCATCCGTCGCAGCGAGGGCGCTGTCGGAACCTACTACCTGCGCAAGCCGTTTGATCCGGATGTCCTCCTGGCGCTGGTCGAGCAGGCCCTGGCCCCTCAGCGGTCGGCACGATGCCACTCGAGCCCCCAACCGGCCTCGGTGTAGCCATTGCGGCCTGGGGTTCCGCACCGCCGCGCATTTGACCTTCGTCGGCTCTCCGCGAGAATTCACGCGCGTAGGAACGTTGGGGGCACTGCACTCAGGCGGAAGGAAATCCCATGTCGGCGCAAACCGGCGAACAGCTCGCGCGCAAACGCTGCGTTGCCTGTGAAGGCGGCACGGCAAAATACACCCCGCAAGAGGCCGAGGAACAGGTGCGGCATCTTGCGGGCTGGCGTTTGACGCACGGCGGCCTGCGAATCCGCAAGGACTGGACCGTGCGGAGTTTTCGAGCGGGCATCGACTTCTTTGACCGCGTGGCCCAGTTGGCCGAAGCCGAGGGCCATCATCCGGACCTCCATCTGGAGGCTTATCGGAACGTGTGGATCGAGCTTTGGACGCACGCGGTCGGCGGGCTTTCGGAAAACGACTTCATCCTGGCGGCCAAGATCGACCAACTGCCCGTCGCGCTAAAGACGACGTAGACTCCGTCGCGTTCGACCGCCCCTACCAGTAGTGCCGGCCCGGATTCCACGGCCAATAGGCTCGACGCGGGCCGCCAAAACGGTACTCAAGCCCGCCCGTAAACGAGACGTTATCGAGAAACTCGATCGGTCGGCTGGCGAAGATCAGGTTCTGGGTGGCCTCGATCCGCAGCGCAAAGAAATCGTTGCAGCGGTATTTGAGCCCGATGGTTAGGGGCAGCGCGAAGAACGCCTCGGACCAGTTCGTGCCGAGTCGGTCCGCAAAATCGACCGTGGCCAGCCCCATGCCGGCCGAAAGATACGGGCGCCATAATGTGTCGCCGGTGAGATAGAAGAGCACGTCCAGATCCCAAAGGAACATCTGGTTGCTTCGGGACACGTCGACGGTGGTCGAGTCGGAATCGCCCGCGGCCTGGATGGCGCGCCAGCCGTCGTGGGTGTCCACCCCGGCCCAGCCAAAGCGCGTCTCCATGCCCCAGTAGTTGCCGCAGTCCCAACCGAGCCGCAAGCCTCCCACCAAGCCAGAATCCTGATGCACCCAGTCGTCGATCAGCGCACCTCCCTCCATCAGGCCAATGAACCCCCCCACGCTGTACGGCCGGCAAAGCCACGTCTCGCGCACCAAGGGTCTTGGGATGCCGGTGAAGCGTTCCTCGGGCAGGCGGAAGAAGCCTAGGCCCGGCGGGGGTGGTGCCCCCGGCGCGGGGGTTTCCCCCTGGAAGGAGCCGGGCGTGCGGTCGGATCGGCTCGATTGGGCATCCCCCTCGGGTCCGATCGGCATCGTAGTGCCCGGAACGTGTGGCTCGGGCTGGGTAGCCGGGACGTATGTCCGGATTCCGGCCCCCTGGGCCGTGCCGACCTTCGGCCCGGCAACCTGTCCAAACGACGTCCGGCATGGGACCCCCAGGGCGATCCATGCGGCGAACATCGCCAGCACGAGGCACCCCCTCGGGCCAGTGCCCGGCAAGCGACTAAGAACAGACTCCCCGTTGCCACAGGTCATCAACAGCCCGCCTGTCACGAGGTACCAACCGTCCACCCATGGAGCCTGGCAGAAGAGCCATCGACGAACTGGGTGTCCGAACCGGCCCGATGAAGAGGGGCGGGATTATCGCCGCAACTGCCGGAGTTGTCAATGTCGTGTGGGGTGAAGTGCGGGTACTCGGGTACTCTAAACTCGCCCAATTCTCCATGGCCCGCCGTTTCGTCAAGCTATCACGGCGGGAATCGCGTTCGCTCGATCATGGTTTGCGGTCTACTCCTTGGGCAGCGTCTCGACATGGCGGCCTGCCCGTACCAAGCCCCACGTCAGCGCCACGACCATCAGCACAATGGCCGTGCCGAGGAAGATCCAGGTATTCAAGAAACGGAGCCACATCGGTCCCGGCTGGTCCACAAAAGCCACGTTGTCGGTTTGCGGCCCAAGCTGCACCTCGATCGGTTGAAAGCCCTGGCGGAGCGAGGCCAGCACGGCGGCCGCCTCGTACTTGGGCGCCTTGGCTGTCTCGGAGCCATAGAACACGCGGTACGGCTTGGCCTCTTGGGCCAGGAAGACCACCCGATAGACGTTGCCTTCGGCCTTGACGCCCCGGATCTCCAACGGTGGGTTGTCTTCGTTGACAATCACGAGGCGATATGTCTCTTGCCGCTGCTCGGAAAAGTCGATGCTCAACTGCTCGCGGAGGAAGTCTCGGAACTGAATCTTGAAAATCGTGACGCTGGCGATGTCGCGCCATTCGGTTCGGTCCGGCCGTAGACCGGCCTTGTCGGACACGACCTCCGGCACCTGGACCAGGGCCCGGCGGAAGAAGTTCCGGCTGGGCGTCTGGAGCGTGAATCGCGCTAGTGGCTCCCGCCGGGTCCGCAAGCGGACGATCGTCTGTTTCTTCTCCGCATCCTGTTCCACGTCGAAGCCGGCCACGGGGTACTCGGCCTTTCGTGTCTGCCGGACCTGCCGCTTGACCACATGATAGACCATCTGAATGCGGTCGATCCGCAAGGGGCGTCGCTGGAGCGTGGTCTTCTCGACGCGCTGGGCCTCCTTGCCCGCTTGGATCGTGCGCGTCAACTCCGTGTAGGGCGACTCGTGCTGGTCGGTCACCTCGTCGATCGTGACCTTGAATTGCCGGAACGTGTTGGCCGGCAAGGTCACGTCGCGGTTTCGAACGTCCATGTACCGGGAATAGTCGAAGATGACGCCGTCGCTGGTCAGCAGGGTCCAATTCGTCCCGTCGTTCGAGCCCTCCACGCGGACCCTGCGCTCGTAATCGGCCATCGGCGTGGCGATGCACAAGCCCTCGGCCGGCGGCGAGTTCTCCGGCAGACGCACGCGGATCTCGATGCTGCTGCCCTTCTCCTCCAGGCCGACGACTTCGGTGTCGAGCGTCGAGCGGGTTCGCTCGTCGCGGAACTCGGCCTCGGGTTCGATCTGGTACGGGGCCTCGGCACCCGTGTCGTCGAGGATGCGCAGATCGGGCAAGCCGGGCCGGGTTGCGGCGTAGATGTCGCTATCGAGCCGGAAGGCCAGAATGTCCTCGGACCGCGAAGTTCCCCGTTCCACGGACCTCCAGTACCGGTACGACGGCGATTCCTCCGCGGCCGGTAAGCGGGCCGTGGTTAGCACCAGGCCGACGAGCATCGCCTGCGCGAGTCGCATGGCTACTTATCCTCCGGCGAAGCGTTTCGAATGGTGAATGCTCTCTGGTACTTCAGGTAGATAAACGAGCCGCTCAAGACCAGCCCGCCGAGCACGAAGAAGGCGATGATCCGATACATCTGCTCCAGATTGGCCAGATCGAAGAAGAACACCTTCGCGGCGACCACGGCGAACAGGGCCAAAGCGGCGTATCGCAAGGCACGCAGGTCCTTCCAGATTCCCGGCAGTAGCAGGCCGATAGCGAACAGCGACCAGAGGATCGAGACGCCTCCCGGCTGCAAGCCCTCGGCAAAGCAGGTCAAGAAGGTCTTTACTTCCAACGTGAGGAAGATGAAGAGCAAGGCCAGGGCGGCCCCGCCGAGGAACCGGCCGGCGGCCCGGGCCCGAACGTCGCCGCTTAAGAGCGCAAATCCAAAATACAACATCGCGATGATCGCTCCAAAATCCACGAGCCGCATCGCCATATCCCGCAGCGAGTACTCGCCCGCGTAATACAAGTCCCCGCGGACTGCCCAGGCCGGCAGGTCGAACACGAAGAGCTTGACCACCACGGCCGCAACGGCCAGGACAAGCACGGCCAGGAGCGCGGCACTAGGCCGCGCCACGTACTCGTACACCAGAAAGACGCATAGCACAACCCAGAGGACGGACAGGATGGGGAGCCGCATCGGAGGGTAGAGATAGAGAAAGGTCCGGTTCAGCTCGAGGTGCAGGAAGAGGAAGAGCATGGCGATCGTGCCAATCACGGCCAGACGCACGGCCCAGCGCTGTCGAATCCACACGGCCATGTCGTTGGCTTTCTCGAGGGTCAGACCGGAGGTGGCCAGCGGCGACTTGAGCAGGCGGAACGCCCCGGCCATCGAGCCGATCGGGATGCCGAAGGCCACCAGTCGTTCCACCATCTGCCAAAGGTAGTCGGCCAGCGGCAGGTCTGCCGGCCGCGGCATCCCCCGCCCGTATTGGTGCGGCAGATCGAGGAAACAGAATCGAGCGATCACAATGAGGTAAAGCACGTAGGCCAGGTGCCGCAGGAATTCGCTATTGAGCTTTCCGGCGATCCACAACATCACAAGCGCCTGAATCGCCCAACTTACCGTGATCCACTCGCGTGACAACACCAGCGGCACGGTCACGGCCAGGAAGAACGCCGAAAGTCCGATGAACGAGAACAACAACTCCCGATCCAAGAGCCTCCGCACCAGGAAGTACCATACATGGGCCACGTAGAAAGCGGCCAGGCCGAGCGTGAGTACCGCCACCCAGCGGTTCCCGAACCCGGGCTCGGCCAGACCTTTGTGTACGGCGAACTCCTCGATGAGTTGATAGCCCACGACAAAGTAGATCCCGGCGTTGACCAACAGCCCGATCGGCTCCAACAGCGTCGACTTCGTGCGGTTGACCAGGTTGAAAAGGAAGACGATGGTCGAGAAAAGCACGAAGAAGCCGGTCAAAAACGGCATGACCTGCCAGAAATGCTCGACCTGGTAAGGCTTGGCGTCCATCGCGCCAAAAAACAGCCCATAGGTCAGTATGAAACTCAGGTAGTTCAACAGGTGCCAGTTCTTCTTGTAGCTGATTCCCAGAACGCCGGCGCCCAAGAGCAACACATAGCCGAACAACCCGACGAAATCCACGACACCGGTGCGGAGCATGATCGGCGTGCAGTAGCCGCCGAGGATTCCCAGGATCGCCACGGCCATCGAGTTGGCGCGTACGGCGATGCCCCCCGCGCCCACGGTGATCAGCACCATGAGGACGAACGCGATGGCCAAGGCCGGCACGGTGCCCAGCGGCGTCGCCAGGTCCTGAATGAGGTGGTACCAGTGGAACGCGGCGAAGACGCTGAAGTACAAGGCGGCGATGCCGGCGCCGATCAGTCCTTGCGCGAACGCGTGGTACTTCTTGCCCAGCATGTGGATACCGGCCACCAGCATGCCCGCGCCGAACAGGATCGAAAGGGCCACGCGGCCCAAGGGCGGCACGATCCCGCGTTCGACGGAGAACTTCAGGAAGAAGCCGATGGCCATGACGAGGATGACCACCCCAATGCGCAGGAGCCACGTGCTGGCGATGGCGAACTCCATCGAGACGCCGACCGGCCGGTGCTCCTCGCCCACGACGAGCCAGTTCCAAATGCGGCCGAGGATTTCCTTGGCCGCGGTTTCGAGGCGACTGGGTGTCCGAGTGGGGACCTCGACGGGCGTGGGGGGGATCGGTGGCGGTGCCATGATCTCTGGCGTAATGACGAGCGGAGCTTCGGCCGGCCGAGTTGCCGGCTGCTCGCGCTCAGGCGCGGGGGGGCTGGGCGGGGTCTTCGGACCGACGGCCTGTTCGATCAACTGGCGGGCCCGCCGCATTTCCTCCCGGACCGCGCGCAAGATCCCATAAACCTGATCCGCCAGGTCCCGTTGCTGCCGGAGTACCTTGGCCATCATGACCACCAAGGTGATCGGGAGCACCAACAGGGCAAGGATGGTACCCACGACCAACACCAGCCAGAGGAATAGCTCGAAGCCGTACATGCTGCGCGACTCCTGGTTCGGCCTGGGACCAAGGCGTATTATGGACGATGATATCACACCCCCCTGGCGGGCCGCGACACGGCTGGCACCAAATCGTCTTCAAGTGTGTGATGGTTGCCAAGCCGCAGGGGTACGTCGCGACCGATCGCCCCTGGCGGCCTCGTCTTGTGCCCGTGTGCGGTTAACCACAATGCTAGCACTTCGAGCACCGCAATGCCTTGTATGCTAGCACTGCTAGCATGACGAAATCTAGGCAATCGCTTGCGGTCGAAAACCGGCTTTTCTACACTCCGCCGAATCTTTGCGGCGCACTCAAATGCTGTTCGAGAGAGCATGTTGGCACCAAGAAAACTGCTTGTCGCTGACCACTCTTGGCGTGCTATTTGAGCACCGACGCAATCGCAGGGGCAAACGGTAAGGGATGATCGTGCCGTGGGCGGGGCCCAAGGATGGTTCCGCCCTGGCGGGAGTGATGAGGGGGACCGGGCGTCAAGGATCGACATGCCTCGCCGACTCCAAATGGGCGATCGTTGGTACTGCGGTACCGGGAAAGAGTCCCTTCGCGCCGCCCTCGGGGATCTCGCCGTGGTTCCCGAAGTCCCCGCTTCCACAAGGTCTCTGGTTTTTTTCGAGGCACACGACGTGCCCAAGGAGAACGCCATGAGGAACGACAAGCCGTTGGTGGGATTGAATCTCGACTACCGGGCCGCCCGAAAGGACCAGCCGGCCTTCGCCTTCCTGTGCGCCGGGTACTTCGACGCGCTGGCGAAGGTTGGGGCGATTCCGATGGTCCTGCCCCCGATCGAGGACGAGGACGACATCGAGCGCATGTTGGATCTCCTCGACGGTGTGGTGCTGATCGGCGGAGCCGATCTCGATCCCCGGCGCGACGGCTTCATGCTGCATCCCTCGGTCCGCCTGATGGATCCGCGGCGTGAGGACTTCGACCGCACCCTGATGAAACTCATCGCCCGGCGCCGCATGCCCGTGTTCGGCATCGGCGTGGGGATGCAACTGCTGAACGTCACCCAGGGGGGCAATCTGTTCCTTCACATCCCCGAGGACATGCCGCGTGCCATTCCCCATTGCGACCCGACCGATCCCAACCACCGGCACGCCCTGGTCGTGACGCCGGGTTCCTTGATGGAACGGGTTTACGGCGAAGGCGAAATCCGTGTCAACAGCATGCACCACATGGCGGTGGACGAGGTGGCACCGGGATTCGCGGTGACCGCCCGCTGCCCCGATGGCGTCGTCGAGGCCATTGAGAGCGTCATGGACGACTGGTTCGCCTTCGGCACCCAGTTCCATCCCGAGGCCGATTCGGCCACTGCGCTCGACCTGCGGATCTTCGAGGAGTTTCTGGCGGGCGTCACCGGCCGCGAGATCGAAGAGGTCCGGCTGGTCGCCTGAGATGGCCGAGGTCCTGCGTTTCGAACCGCCTGGGGCGCCCTGCGCACGCCGAGGGTCCAGCGGCGTGCGCAG
>JANLFZ010000008.1:14388-29032 GCA_024653385.1 Thermoguttaceae bacterium
CTCGTGTCCTCGGATTGCGCGCGGCTCGCCGCGGCCCTGGTGTCTGCGTCGGGACAAGGTCTGGCGACGCGTCCGGAAGTCGGCGAAGGCATCACCGCCGAGGTCCCGCAAGAGACCACGGCGTTGTTCACGCGGTTGGCCGACGCGGCCGGCACCGTCCCTCCGACCGAGATGGCCGAGTCGCTTTCAGCCCTGCGAGCCCAATTGGCCGACCACGTGGGGGCGATTATCGATGCACTCCTGTCGCAGGCCGGGATACCGCCCAGCCGGATCCTCGCCATCGGGGTGCAGGACCCCGGACTATGGATGGGTTGCGGGCATTCGCACGCAGGCTACTTGGCGCTTTGCGACCCGGCAAGGCTGGCCGAGTTGACCGGAATGAACATCATCGACGCCTTCCCCGCGCGCGACCTCGCCCGCGGCGGACAAGGCGGCCCCTTGACGGCCCTGGCCGAGTGGGTCTTCCTGCGCCATGCCCAACGGAACCGGCTCGTGCTGGACCTCGGCCGCACGACCCGGCTGACCTGGCTCCCCCGCGCCACGGGGGGCCGTGGGCAGCCCCACCTGTTGGCGTTCGATGTGGGGCCCGGCACGCGTCTGTTGGACCTGTTGACCGAACGGCTGACGGGGGGCGAACAGGCGTTCGATCCGGGCGGCCGGCTGGCCGTGCAAGGCCACCGGATCGATCCCCTGATCGAGCATTGGCTGGCCGATCCGTACTTTCGGCGCTCGCTCCCCCGGTGGCACCCGCGCGGGGTCCGGCCCGAGCGGTTCCTGGTCGATGCCCTGCGCATGGCCGTCGAGGCAGGCTGGTCGGTTCGCGATCTGCTGTGCACCGCGACCCACTTCATCGCCGAGGCCGTCGGTCTGGCCATCCAGCGCCGTCTGCCCGAAGACGCCCGGATCGACGAAATCGTCTTGACCGGCGGCGGGCAACACAACGGCATGTTGCTGCGGGAGATCGCGGCGAAGCTGCCCGGCGTGCCGATCACGCGGACCAGCGAGTTGGGCATCGCCTCGGAGGCGCTAGGGCCGGCGTGCGTGGGCCTGTTGGCGATGTTCCACCTCGATCAGGTGCCCGCCAATCCGCCCGAGGTCACGGGAACCGAAGTCTCGCGCGTGCTCGGCCGATTGACCCCCGGCTCGCCCCAGAGCTGGCAACGGCTCCTGGCCGAGATGACCGGGAGCAAGCCGGCCGTGCGGCCGCTGCGCAGCGCGCTATGAGGCGCGCTCACTGGGAGTCGACGGCCGCGGGCTTGGGTTCCTGCTCCATGAACTGCCGGTACTGCTTGTCCAGCTCGCCCAGCGAGACGCCGGTCAACTGCGAGAGGGTCTGCGGGCCGTCGCGGCCGGAGTAGACGGCCCCGAGGTAGGCGACCAAGGCGTCGCGGTAGCGGCCCCCGTCGTAGTGGACCAGAAAGTGCGTCAATCCGGCCGCCTGGCTGTAGAGCGTGCGGATGCGCTTGTCCGATTGGAGTTTTTCCATGCCAAAGCCGACGAACTCGGCCAGCGGCACGTAGAAACCGTCGCGCAACAGCCGGAATCGGGCGTCGTTCATGCGCACGTCGTCGAGCCCGCCGAGCACATAAAACCCGTCCTCCTCGCGGAGCGATTCCATGTACATCGCGATGCCCTCGATGATCCAGAAGTTGCCTTGCCGGCCGGCCAGCGGCGAGACCGGACGCGACTCGTGAAACAACTGGTGGGTGGCCTCGTGGTACAACGTCCGCTCGTCGTAGCCCTTGCCCGCGAAAAAGTGCGCGACCCCGTCCATGTAAAAGCCGCTCGACAGCTCGATGTTCGGCGATTTCGATTGAAGCGCGCCGACGTATTCGTCGCGGTCGCGGTAGAAGAACACCTGGTGCTTGGGCAGCGGCCGAACGGGTCTGGGCTGGGGCCGGGCGTCGAACAGGGCGATCACCTCGGCCTCGGTGGCGAAGTACCGCACGAACAACTGGCGCCACACCCGGTAAAGCTGTTCGAGTTTCTCCCCCAGCGCCACGCCCGCCTCGAGACTGTGGTTCGTGCGGATCGCGTAATGCTCGGTCTCGACGACCCAGCCGGTGGCCATCTCGCGGTGACGCCGCGCGTCCTCGGCAGCGCTGATCCACGCCCCGCCGCTGTACCGCATGCCCTCCTCGTAGCGGCGCACGTGCTCGCGGGGAATCCAGCCGAACTTGGGATGCCACACGCGGCCCGACTTGAGGTTCCGCACCTCGTATTGCGTGTACCACCCGTCGCGGTACTTCTGGAAGCCCAATAGCCGCCGGATCGCCGGCTGGTCGGGATTCTCGCGAATCGCGGCCAGGGCCAGCGAAAACGCCAGCGAGGCCCGGTCCGCGCGCACGGCCCGCCGGGCCAACCCCTCCAATGCCGACGCCTGCTGGCGCCGCAGTTGCCAGAAACGTTCATGCCATTGGACGACCTTCGCGGGCGTGTCGTCGGGCAGTGCGGGCGGGCCTTCTCCCCGCGGCAGTACCGCGATATAGACCCGGTTCGGATCGTGCTGCCGCAGCCAGGCCCGCGTCTTTTGCGCCTCGGCGGCGAGCCCTTGCGCGTCGCACCAGGCGGCCAACGCCTCGAGCTGTGCATCGTATCTTGCGGCGACATCCCTGGCCGCTAGAAAAAGGTCTTCGCCCCGGCCGCTGGCGGCGACAAGCGCCACGCAACAGACCGCAAGACCAGACAGACGTTTGAACCGAAGGCGCGCCGACGTGATCGTGGCTCTCATCGCGACAAGGTCAAGATCCAATGCACTGCGAGATGGCGTACGCCTTGCGGTGCTGCATCCCCAATAACCGAAGTCTAGTCCCTTGAACTCTTTCCGGTCAACACCGGTCTAAGGGGTCTCGGTCGGATGGCCGGCCGCGGGGGCCACTGAACCGTCGCAACCGTTCTGCGTAGAATAGCCGGCGGGCGCAGGAAGATCCCCTTGCCAGAGACAACAAGCCCCTCCGTTCCGGGGGTGGAGGCGCCATGCGTTGGACGCTTTCGACCAAGTTCTCGCTCGTCGTGGCGGCGTTGGTTGCCTCGGCGATCCTCGGAAGCATCGTGTCGCTGGTCTCAGCAAGGCACAGCACAGAACTGCTCGAGCAAGCAATTGAAGAGAGCTTGCCCAGCGTGCGCGCGGCTGAAGAAATCGAAATCGCGCTGTTGGAGCAGCAGCGAATTGCTCGTCGTTACGTCCTCGACGGCGAGAAACGCCCCTGGCGTGAACCGTTGGAGGCCCGAAAAGCCGACTTCGCTCACTGGCTTGACCTCGCCCGGCGCACCACCCGCTCGCAAGACGGCGTCGAGATCCTTGGCCGCTTGGAATCCGCTTACGTCCAGTACGGGCAGCACCGCGATCGCGCCATCGAACTCTGTACGGAAGGACGGAGTGACGAGGCCAAGCCATATTTCCTGAGCCAAGTCGCCGCGGCCCACGACGAGACCTACGCGATTTGCGAGGAGTTCATCACGAACAATGAGCGGTACGTGCGGGCCATGGAGGATCGCGTCCGCGCGGGAATTCGGTGGGTCACGTCGTTGGCCTTCGTCAGCGTGGGCATGACCGTCGCTTTGGGCGCGACGCTTCTGGCGATTTTCTTCATCAAGATCATCCTGCCGCTTCGCCGCGTGAGGGCCGACGCCGAAAAGCTCTCCCCGAACCTCGGCGATGTCGGGCAACGATCGGGTAACGACGAACTGGCCTCGGTCGCCCATTACCTTCGCAGCCTGATGCTCGACGTCGAGAACACCCGTACCCAGCTCGCGCAGAGTCATCATCGGCTCGAAGTGGCCGAGAAACTGGCCTCGGTGGGCAAGCTGGCCGCCAGCGTGGCCCATGAGATCCGCAACCCCTTGACGGCGATCAAGATGTGGCTCTTCGCCATCCACAAATCCGTGGCGGGGGACGCCGAATTGGAACGCCGGGTTCGCCTGATTTCCGGAGAGATCGCCCGACTCGAGGGCATTATCCGCAGTTTCCTCGAGTTTTCGCGCCCGGCGCCGCCGCAACTGGCGCCGCGCGATGTTCGTCGCCTGGTCGAGAAGACGACCGAATTGTTCCGGCCGCAGATCGAAGCGAAGCAATTGCGGCTGGTGGTGTCCGTCCCCGAAGGTCTCCCGTCGGTACTTGCCGATGAGGAACAAGTCGGGCAGGTGCTCATGAATCTGCTGGCCAACGCCGCCGAGGCCACGTCAAGCGGGGGGGAGGTCCGCGTTTCGGCCGAGGCAGCGAGGGATGCCGCCGGACGTGCCGCCGTGGCGATTCGGGTGCAGGACACGGGCGCGGGAATGCCCGACGAGGTACGGCGAAGGCTCTTCGAGCCGTTCTTTACGACGAAGGAGGGAGGTACCGGCCTCGGGTTGTGCATTGCGGCGGGGATCGTCGCCCGGCACCACGGAAGTCTGGTACTCGAATCGGCGAATTCCGCCGGCACCTGTTTCGCGGTTTGGCTTCCCACGGTGGAGGATGGCGCATGAGCCGGATCCTGGTGGTCGACGACGAGCCGAGCGTCCGGGCCGCCTTCGAAGCAGTGCTCGCCGGCCTGGATCACGAAGTGGTCTGCGCGGCAAAGGGGGCCGAGGCCCTTCAGCGATTGAAGGAGGGCCCCTTCGACTTGGTGCTGCTCGACGTTTGCATGCCAGGCATGAGCGGGCTGGCCGCCTTGGACCGCATCCGAGAACTTCAACCACGACTGCCGGTCATCGTCATGACCGGTCAAGGGACGATGGAGACCGCCATCGAGGCCACGCGCCGCGGCGCGTTCGACTACCATCTCAAGCCCTTGGACCCCGGCGAGATGCTGGCCACGATCGATAAGGCCCTCGAATGCTCGCGCCTGGCTCGCGGCGAGGTGCGATTGGGGGCGGACGCCCCGCCGAGCAGCGCGGACGCCATCATCGGACGATGCGCCGCCATGCAGGAGGTCTTCAAGGCGATCGGACGCGTCGCGCCGACCGACGCCACCGTGCTCATCCGCGGCGAGACCGGCACCGGCAAGGAACTGGTGGCCCGGGCCCTGTACCAGTATAGCTCCCGCGCCGCCAAGCCTTTCTTGCCGATCAACTGTGTCGCCATTCCGGAGACGCTGCTGGAAGGGGAGCTTTTCGGGCACGAAGCGGGCGCGTTCACCGGGGCCGAGAGACGCCGGATCGGCAAATTCGAGCAGGCCCAGGGAGGCACGATCTTCCTCGATGAAATCGGCGACCTCCCCCCCGGGGCGCAAGCGAAGCTCCTGCGCCTGCTCCAGGAGCGGCGTTTCGAGCGAATCGGCTCCAACGAGACGATTCAGGTCGACGTGCGAATCGTGGCGGCCACCAACCGCGACCTGGAGGAGTCGATCGCGCGGGGCAGCTTCCGAGAGGACCTGTACCATCGCCTCAACGTGGTGACCATCCGACTGCCGCCCCTGCGCGAACGCCGCGACGACATTCCGCTATTGGTCGACTACTTCCTCGAGCGATTTTCGCGCGAGCTGGACTGCCCGCGGCCCACCCTCTCGCCCGAGGCGATGGAGCGGCTCGAACGGTTCCCGTGGCCAGGCAATGTGCGGCAGTTGCGGCACGTCCTTCATCGAACCATGATCTTCACTCGGGGGTATCCCATTCAAGTGTCCGATCTGGCCTCCGCGCTGGAGGCAGAGCCGGCCACGGTGGGCGAGATCGTCGGCTCCGCGCGCCGGTTCGACGCGCTGGCTGGGGAGTTTCTCGATACCTATAGGGACGACGACGCCTACGACGCGTTCTTGGGATCGGCCGAGCGGGCCATCCTGGCCGAGGCCCTGCGACGCACGGGCGGGAACCGCACCCATGCGGCGCGATTGCTCGGAATCCCTCGGCCGACGCTCCAGGCCAAGATTCAAAAACACCGTCTTTCTGAAACGCTTTAGGACGAGCGGGCCGCCCGCCGGCGGGCACTCTGCCAACAGACGGACACCCCAGAGCGCCTCCATCATCCGTCCGATCGGTCGGATCGAGGCGGCATCTGCTTCCATGGAAAGGAGTTATGCCCGCGCGATGTCTCGGTTCGGCTCTGGCACATCGGTTGCTCCCCTGGGATACGGCCCGTCAGACGAGGCCTCGAAGATCGCCCGAGGTTGCCGATGAGAACGGTGTTGTTCGCCGATGACAACGCGATGATCCGCGAATTCTGCCAGAAGGAACTGGAAGAGGAGGGCTACCGCGTGATCGCGGCCCGGGATGGCTTGGAGGCCGCCGAGCTGGCGGGCCGGCTCGCCCTCGACGTGGTGGTGTTGGATCTTTCCATGCCGCGCTGCGGGGGCATGGAAGCCGCGGAAAAGATCCGCGCGGTCGACGGCAACGTGCCTCTCGTTTTCTTCACGGCGCACGACGAGGATTGTCTTGTGGATCCAAGAAGTCGCCTGGCTGCCGCGTGCGTGGAGAAATCCGAGGACTTGACCGAGCTAAAGCGTGTCCTCGCGCGTCTGTTCTCGCCGCATCCGTTGCGCACCGGCCTTCCGCCGTTGGAGGCGGCGCCCCCACCCCGCTCGCGCCCGTCCCACGAGCCGGCGAACTGTCCCCAAGGAAAGGAGTTGAACCAATGCTGGTTCTCACCCGAAAGGTAGGAGAAGAGGTCGTGTTCCCGAGCTGTGGAGTGACGATCGGAGTGATCCGGATCGCGGGGAAGGCGGTTCGATTGGGGATCACGGCTCCTCGGGAGGTTCCCGTTCATCGCCGCGAGGTGGCCGCGGCGATCGAGCCCGGCGTGCACGAGCTGCCGGACGTCTGCCGTTCGGGAGCCGAATGCGTCGAGCCGCCCGAGGACCGCCTGGAAGAGCTGGCCGAGGAGATCCGGCGGCGCATCGAGGAGCGCGCCGGCACACGGTTGCGCAACTTCCGGGTTGAAACGGCGGACGGGCGAATCATCGTCCACGGCGTCACGCCGTCGTATTATGCGCGGCAACTCGTGTATGCGGCCGCGCTCGAGGCGTTTCCGTCGCGCGACGGCGACGCTGCCGATACGATCTGCTTCGACATCCAAGTCGCGTCCAAGTGACGCCCGTGCGAGCGGTCATTTGCGCCCGACCAGGTCGTCATTCGCTCCGCGAATCCGCAATTTCGGTTTTTCCATGGTCACCGTCGTGTGCGGCTCGACCGATTCCGTCAGCCAGACGCTGGAGCCGATCACCGAGTCGTGCCCGATCACCGTGTGCCCGCCGAGAATGGTCGCGTTGGCGTAAATCACCACCCGATCTTCGATCGTCGGGTGGCGTTTCGCGCCGCGCACGAGATTGCCGTTGGAGTCCTTCGGAAAGCTGAGGGCCCCCAAGGTCACGCCTTGGTAGATCTTGACCCACTGGCCGATCTCGCACGTCTCGCCGATGACCACGCCCGTCCCGTGGTCGGTAAAGAAGTACTTGCCGATCTTGGCGCCGGGGTGGATGTCGATTCCGGTGCGGGTGTGGGCCCATTCGGTCATCATGCGTGGAATGAGCGGGACTTCGAGTTGGTGCAAGAGGTGCGCCAACCGGTAGACGGTGATGGCCTCGAAGCCCGGATAGCAGAAGATCACCTCGTCGATCGACTTGCACGCGGGATCGCCCGCGTAGGCAGCCTCGGCATCGGTGGCCAGGATTTGCCGGAGTTCGGGGAGCCGTTCGAGGAAGGCGATGGCGCGGGCCTGGCCCATCGCCTCGAAGTCCTCACGCTGTTGCGCGTCGCACCGGTGGTTTCTGCCCGATTCGTGGCATAGCGCCCGGGCGATTTGGAGCGTCAAGCGGTCGTGCAGGGTCTCGATCAGGTCGCCCACGTAATAGGTGACATTGCCCAGGTGGAGCCCCTCGCGGCGACGATACCCCGGAAACAACACCTCCTTGAGGGCCTCGGTAACCGAAATGACGGTCTCGTAGTTCGGAAGCGGGCAATGCCCCAGGTGGCTAATTGCCCCCAGTTCGGTGTAGGACTGGACAATCCGGTCGGTCAACTGGGGCAACGTCTCTTTCAAACGGATGTCGGTGGCCATGGAAGTCGTCCTAGGTTTGGCGCCCGTGGTGCCGCGCCAATGCACCATTTCGCGCGAAACGAAAGGGAACCCGCAAAGACAAGAGAAAAAACGCCGCGAGAATGTCCGGTCTCAGACCGGACGCGAACAGGAGCAGGCAGCGGGCAGAATTCGGCGGCTCGGGTCCATCACGCGGTTGTCCTTCGGTTCATGCGATCGTGACGAATCCTAGGCGCAGCGGCCGGAAAAGACAAGCCGCACGGTTCTCTCTTCGGCAACCGAATCCCCGTGGTTGAGCCCAAATGCATACGCCTTCGTGACCGGTGGGCTCGTTGAGCCGATCTCGGCCTGATCCCGGCATGCTGAAGAAACGACACGCCGATCCTGACCGCACCATACCTCGTCCGTGGGGAATGGCCGAGGGCATAAGCGCTAAATCGACTTGCACCATCTTGGGAGTGCGCCACCTTCCCGGCTCCCGAGGTGCCTCGCCGAGACGTTTCACTCGGCCGTGGCGCGTCGGACCAGGTCCTGCCAGAAATCCCTGGCTTTGCGGTAGCCATCGAGCACCTCGCGCCGCTGGTCGGGATCGTCGAGCTGGATCTGCCGCGCCCGCTCGACGACCCAGTCGAGAAAGAACTGGGCGGAGCGGCGGCTGATGCGCCGGTCGTCGCCGATTTCGACGAAGTACGGGGCCGACAGCGCGAAGCGGTACGTGGTCGGCAGGTCGGCCACGGCGCGCACCGCGAACCAACCGCTGCGGTCGAACTTCAGCTTGGGCAGCCTGCCGCTCTTGGCGTACTGGTCGAACCGCACCTCGTGCTCGACACGTCCGTCCTTGATGATCTCGAGGTAGCTCATGTTTTCGCGTGTCGAGAGGGTCAGCCCGATCTCGAACTCCATCGGCCGGCCCGCCTCGCCCCGAAACACATGGCCCGGCGGCTCGCCGTGGACCGCGGGACGCATCAAAGGACCGTTGGTGAGCGTGACCCGGCCCGCCCGGAACCCCTCCCACCATTTCTCGTACGTGAACTCGCCCTCGACGAAGACGTACATCCGGTTGTAGCCCACGGGGTTCGTGGAGACGCCGGAGCCGCTGCCGGCGCTGGGCGGGATGCGCAGGCCACAGTTGAGCAGGTGGAAGTAGATCTCTTGCGACCACCGGGCATGGCCCCGCCCGCCGACCAACCGCTCTGGATCGCGGGGCTTGCCCCCCTCTTCGTCGGCGACCATCTTTTTCCGGCCGAAATGGTCGTGGAGCACTTGGATCGAGTCGAGCTGGCCCAGGGCCGCCAGCATCGGCACGTCCCACCAGAACGGCTTGCTGGCATCGACCCAGGCACCCGGCTGTTTACGCACGTACTCGGCCCGCCGGGCCATTGGCGGGTACTCGTCGTCGGCGCTGCCCAGGGCAAGCGGCCGCGCCAGGTTGAAATACAACAGCGTCCCGCCGGGCTGCCGATGCGCGCCCGCCATCAGGTGGCCGTACCGGTTCTCGGGCAGTCGCACGAGCGGATCCTTGGGCAGTGTCTGAGGCGTCCACTCGCTGTGACCGTTCCACCATGTGACGAGCTGGATCACATGGAGGTCCTCGGCCGCCAGAAGGAGTTCGAGATCGCCGGGCGGTCGGCGCACGTCGAGGTCGCCCGACCACCAGCCCTCGCCCGCCATGTCCACATAGCGGTGCATCTCGACTTCCTTCGAGTCTTCCGAGAACTTGTTGATCGTGAACTGTCCGGTGCGCACCGAATACTCCGGCCCGCGCTCCATCTCGAACGTGTAGTTGCCCACGGGCAGCTTCAGGGTGATCTGGCCGGGAATGACGAAGTGGTCGTCCCAGACCGGCACGCGGCGCGGCGGCAGGCGCGGCTTGCCGCCGGCGGTCTTCAGATGCATGCGGCAGGCGACCGGCTTGCCGGTGTCCTTGTCGACGACGCGGATTTCGAGCTGCCCCTCGGCAGCGGAGGCGGTCCCGACCAGACAGAAAAAAAGCACCGGCGGGCAGGCCAAGGCGCGTGCCGCCGCCAGGGCACTTTGCAACTTCACGCGAATTCTCATCACGGAGTGACCCGTCCTACCGTCTGAGATGCCACCGGGGTGTTTCTACCAAACTGTAGCTCCCCAACGGGTCGATGGTTCCCGGGAAGCGATGGCTGGAAGACGAGGCGTCGCGCAAAGTGGCCACCGCCCACAGGTAGTGCTGCGAGGCGACGTAGAGCACGCCGTTGGCCACGACCGGCGTGCTATAGACCGGCGAGCCGAGGCGGATCTTGCTCAAGACGCGCGGCTCGCGGCCTGCGGCCATCACGTAGAAGTCCTTCTGGTTGCCGAAAAACACCTTGCCGTCGGCGACCAGGGGGCTTCCCCAGGCTTCGGCCTTGGTTTCGTAGACCCAGCACGGCTTGCCGGTGTCGGCCTCGACGCAGTGCAGTCGGCCGGCAACGTCGAGCACGTAAACCAGCCCGTCGGCCACCGCCACGGTGCCGATCGTGCGGTCCAGGCCGTCGTAGGTCCACACGCACCCGGTCTTGGTGATGTCGCCCATCTTGCTCGCGTCGATGCAGTGCAAGAGTCCCTTGCCGCGGCCGTGGGCGGGATCCTGCCCGATGGCGACATAGATCCGCCCTTGGTGGAAGACCGGCGTGGCGATCATTTCGCTCGGGCCCAAGTAGGTCCCGTCGTTCTTGTTCGGGCTGTTCTTCTTCCGTTTGTCGCCGTCGTAGTAGGGGATGAGCTTGCCGTCGCGGTATTTGTAGTGCGGCGGGTTGGTGTCGTACGACCAAACCTTGACGAACTGCCCAGGCCGCTCGGGCGCGCGGGTCATGGCCTCGAAGGCATAGCACACGCCATCGCCGCCGCCGAAGAACACGAGGTCTTTTCCCGCTACCCGGCCCAGTGAGGGCGACGACCACTGGCAGTGGTACAGCCGACTGCTGAGCCGCTCGTTCTCGCGCGCGGCGAGCTTGCCGGTCCGCTTGTCGAGGGCGACCAGCGCCGGGGCCTCGGGAGCAAGCACCTTCGCGTGAGGCGGATCGACCCCGTTCGATGTGCTCAGGTACAAGAGATCGCCATGCACCAGGATCGAACAACTTGTGGCGTCGTGCGGGCGGATGCCCAGGTCGTCGATCAGGTCCACGCGCCAGATGATGTCGCCGTCGGTGGGAAGCACGGGCACGGGCTTTTCCCCGGGACCGACAAAGTACTGGCCCTCGTCTTGGAACGGCCCGTCGTTGCCGTTGGCCTGCCCACGCACGTCGAGGCAAACCACTTCGGCGGCACACGTGACCACGTAAGCCCGATCGCCTTCGATGGCCGGCGACGAGCAGATGCCCAGGTGCTGGTGGCTGAAGAGGATCCCTTGCGGAAGTCGCTTGCGTTCGGGAACGACGAGTTGCCAGAGGGTTTTTCCCGTGGCCTCGTCGAAGCATTTGACGATGCCGCCCCGGGTGCGGCGGAATCGCGGGTCGTTGGTCACCGTCAGATCGTCGGTGCCCACGAACACCCGGCCGCCGGCCACCGTCGGATTCCCATAGGCAGCCGAGCCGAGCCGAGCGACCCACTTGACGTTCTTCGTGGTGGCCATGTCGATCCCGCCGCCCTTGGGGCTTTTCTCGCCGGGCACGAACGAGTCGGGTAGCCCTTTCTCGCCCGAGACCATGTTCCGGTTGTCACGGCCTCCCCACTGGGGCCAGTCGGCCGACTCAACCACCGCCGCGCACATGGCTACCCACCAGCACCCGAACCACCAGACTACACGTTGCATCCCGTACCCTCCCTTGTTGAGCCCGCAGTGTTCAACCCCAAGCGAGGCGCCTCGGGTCGGTTCGAGCCCGGCAGCACCGACACCTTGCGCTTCTACATTCGGTGACACGCCGTGACAGGCCCCCTCTGGTTTGTTATACTGCCGGGCTAAGCACTGTTGCGAAACGCGGACTGGCTTCCGCATATCGTAGGCAGGCTTTGGAGTTAACGCGATACCCTCAGCACGACCCGCTCTTGTGGGTGGCTCAAGGAGATACACGTTTCAGGCGGGGTGGATCCGCCTGAATGTAGCATACCCCTTTGGATTATCCTGTTAGGAGGATTGCGTGGGAGTAAAGAAGACAGGCAAAGGCCGGCGCAAACTCGGTCGAAAGAAACGTCGGATGCGGTCCAGGATTCGGCACCGCAAGGGGTGATGGGTCTTTGGGCGGCGGCCTAGCGCATTTGCCACACCGCCATCCGCACCGCATCGCGCCAACGTCGTTGGGCAGCGAAGACCGCTGCCGGCTCGAAGCCGCAATGGACCAGGCAGTGACGGCAACGGGGATCGCCCGCAGGGCCCAGCCGGTCCCAATCGGTCGCTTCGAGCAGTTCGCGGTAGCTTGCGTAGTGGGTGTCGGTGATCAGATAGCAGGGGCCTTTCCATCCCCGTATGTTGCGCGTGGGGTTTGCCCACGCGGCGCACGGCAATTCGCGCTGCCCGCAAAGGAAGTCCAGGTAGATCGGTGAAGACATCAGCTGGAAGCGATCGAGCAACGCTCGCACGTGGCGGAACTTCTCGTGGATTTCGTCGCGCGTCATGAAGAGCGTCTGGCCGGCCTGTGGCCCGACCGCTTCGTAGGCGTAGGCCGGCGATAGCAAGAAGCCGTCGACGCCCAACAGGCTCAGATACTCGAAGAGCACCACGATCTCGTGGAGGTCGGTCTGACGGTAGATCGTGGTGTTCGTGCAAACGCGGAACCCCGCGTTCTTCGCTGCGCGGATTCCCGCGGTGGCCTGGGCGAATACGCCCGGCCGTCCGGCCATGGCGTCATGGCTGGCCTCCATGCCGTCGAGGTGGACATTGAAGCACACGCGGCTCGACGGACAGAAACGGTCGAGTCTCTTGGCGAGCAAGAGGCCGTTGGTGCAGACATACACGTGTTTGTTCCGCTCGACGAGCCGTCGAACCAATTCCCCGATTTCCGGGTAGATCAGCGGTTCGCCTCCGCAGATGCTGACCACGGGGGCTTTGCACTCGTCGGTGGCCGCCACGCACTCCTCGAGAGAGAGGGTTTGGTGGATCGAGTCGGCGTACTCGCGGACCCGCCCGCAGCCC
Source organism: Thermoguttaceae bacterium (assembly GCA_024653385.1). Lineage (GTDB taxonomy): Bacteria > Planctomycetota > Planctomycetia > Pirellulales > Thermoguttaceae > JANLFZ01. The sequence continues at coordinate 27,417 of JANLFZ010000008.1, forward strand.
GCGCACGCGAGATTGCAGGCGTGAAGCGGCTCGAGCATCAGCACAAGCGGAAACCGCCGGCGCCCCGCGAGTCGGTTGCGCACGAGGTAGCCGGTCAGCGATCGGGTCAGCGAGAGGGGGAATCGCATGGTGCATGCCGTCCGTGACATGAGCAAACGTGTCCACGGTGCGGCATGATGGCCGAAAGCACGTGATGGGTCAAGATCGCGGGCACCCGAAAGCCTGCCGCGTGGGCTAGTCGGCTTGCCGCTGGGGCGTGCGTACGCTAGATTCGAGGGTCCGGGCGCGCAGCCTCTGGACTGGTTGGTTCGCCTGCTTGTTCAGGAGCCACAAGCCGTGCCGATCTACGAGTTCTATTGCGTCGACTGCCATACGGTGTTCAATTTCTTGTCGCGGACGGTCAACACCACGAAGCGTCCCGCGTGTCCGCGTTGCGGTCGCCCCGAATTGGAACGCCGCATTTCGCGGTTTGCGGTCGCGCGGCGTCGGGCCGAGAGCGACGAGCCGGGCGGGCGGGACGATTTGCCGCCGGGGTTCGACGAGGAGAAGATGGAGCGGGCGATGGAGGCCCTGGCCGACGAGGCCGAAGGCCTCGACGAAGAGAACCCCCGCCAAATGGCCCGCATGATGCGCAAGCTCTTCGATACCACCGGATTGCCGCTCGGCCCGAACATGGAAGAGGCCATCCGGCGGATGGAGGCTGGCGAAGACCCGGACAAGATCGAGGAGGAACTGGGCGATCTGTTGGATCAGGAAGATCCCTTCAGCGGCGAACCAGGCCAGGCAAGCCCGAAAGGCGCGGCCCGTGGCGGGGGGCACACGCTGCGCGCCATGTCGCGCAAACTGCGACCACCACGCGTTGACGAGACGCTGTACGACCTCTGAACGCCGCCGCGGCAAGGCACCGCGCCGCCTCGGACCACCGGGCGTCAGTCCAGGACGTTTGACCACGATCGCGCCAAGAAGCGCGATTCTCGACGCCTGACACCCCCTCAGACAATTGGTTCCATCACCCCTTTTAGGATGAGATAATACCGGGTGAAGTGGAAAAACACAGGGGCCGCGAAGCAGAGCGAGTCGAGGCGGTCGAGCACCCCCCCGTGCCCTTCGACCAGGGTGCCGTAGTCTTTGACACCACGGTCGCGCTTGATGGCCGACATGGTCAGCGACCCGGCAAAGCCCATCAGGGCGATCACGGCCGACATCAGAGCGGCCACCCAGTACTCGAACGGGGTGGCCCACCACAGCACGGCCCCGATAAGCGTGACACTGGCGGTACCACCCAAGAGCCCTTCCCAGGTTTTCGTGGGATTGATGGTGGGAACGATTACGTGCCGGCGTGGGACGTGCGCCCAGGCATACTGCAACGCGTCGCTCAACTGGACCATAAGGATGAAGAAGAACAGCAATCGGGGGCCGGCCTCGGGATCGGGCGGCAAAGCCGACGCGCCCCGGGCCGGCTCCTTCGATGGCGTTTCCGACTCGGCGGCCGGGGCGGGGTTGGAAGAAGTTGGGGCCGTCTTCGCGAACCGCCAAGGCATTCCGGCAACATCCACCGGGATTCGCAACGTCATCAACGCGGGCGCGTAGCTGAGGCAGTAGACGCAGATCAAAAG